>JBELAB010000072.1:0-9434 GCA_049509275.1 Syntrophobacteraceae bacterium
ATGCCGAAGCGGGGACTCGAACCCCGACAGCCGTACGGCCACTAGACCCTGAACCTAGCGCGTCTACCAGTTCCGCCACTTCGGCAAATTACTTGAAAAAACAACGGTAATATCGTATTATGAAAGTCTTTGCCTGTCAAGGCGTTTCAAATACTTTCCGGAGGGTGTCTCATCAACATGCAGGTGTTTCACGGAATCGAGACCGTCCAGCGCAAATTCAAAAACCCGGCGATCACTATAGGCAACTTCGATGGGGTCCATAAGGGACACCAGGCGCTCTTTCAAAGAGTAAAGCAATTGGCAGAAGAGCTCAACGGCGAATCGGTTGTGGTTACATTCGACCCGCATCCCCTCGAAGTGCTTTTCCCCAAAAAGGCCCCTTCATTCATTACATCTCACCGGTACAAACTCGATCTTATCGCAAGCTGCGGGATCGACGCCACGATAGTGATCCCTTTCGATCACAAGTTCTCGCAGATGTCCGCCCGAGAATTTGTGGAAGCCGTTCTCGTTGAAAAGATCGGCGCCAGGGCGATTGTTGTCGGCCATGATTACCGCTTTGGGCACAGCCGCGAAGGCGATATCGCCTTTCTCAAGCAATTGGGAGAGCAATACGGCTTTGAGGTCCAAACCGTCAGCGGACTCAGGGTGAATGATACCGTCGTGAGCAGCACGGCCATCCGGCAGATGATTACAAGCGGGAACATCAGGGAGGCCAACAGGCTGCTGGGACGGTCCTTCGAGGTAAGCGGCACTGTAATTCCCGGCCGAAAGAGAGGAGTCAGCCTAGGATTTCCGACCGCCAATATCCGAATGCCTGCGATTACGCCGCCCCGAACAGGCGTCTATGTGGTCCAGGCCGAAGTGGACGGCAAAACATACGGAGGCGCGGCCAATCTAGGATACAATCCAACCTTCGGGGATACCGATCTGTCCCTTGAGGCGCATCTTTTTGACTTCGACCGGGATATCTACGGAAAGCCCATCACCATCAGGTTTATAGACCGGCTTCGCGACGAGCTGCGCTTTTCCAGCCCTGATGAACTCGCCGCACAGATCAAAAAGGATGTGAACACCGCGAAGAAGATCCTGGCCGACCGGGCAAGCCGCTAGCCACTAAAACCCGGTTTGTGCCGTTGGGTCCATTCAACAATTCACCCGGTCGGCAATTTCCACGCTCTGCGGGACGGCCCTGTCCATGAAACCGGCGACATGGTCCTGCATGGCCATAATAAGCGCTTCGAGGGTGCGCGGATTTATGGCTGATATGCCTATTCCACCGTGTTTTCTCACTTTGCCCTCGACAAAGCCGGCAGGGGCCAGGTCAATTTTATTGAAAACCGTTATGGTCGGCTTTGTGTGCAGTTCCAGCTTTCTCAAGGTCCTTTCCACCGCGACCATCTGCTCTTCAAACTGCTCGTTGCTTATATCGATTACATGAAGCAGCAGGTCGGCGTCCAGCAATTCCTCCAAGGTGGCCGAAAAAGCTTCCATCAAGTCTTTTGGCAAATCCCTTATGAATCCGACCGTGTCGGTTATTATGACATCGAAGTCTCTTGGGAAGCGAAGCCTGCGGCTGATCGGGTCCAGAGTGGCAAACAGCTTGTCTTCGACAAAAACCGAGCTGTGGGTCAAAGAATTGAGCAGGGTGGATTTACCTGCGTTCGTGTATCCCACAATTGAAATAGTGGGCATTTCTTTCCTGGTCCTCTTTGTCCGCCTTAGATTTCTTCTCTTTCGGAGACTACGCAGGTCATCTTCCAGTTGGGCTATGCGGTTTTTGGTACGACGCCGGTTGATCTCCAGTGTTGTCTCTCCCGGCCCCCTGGTCCCAATGCCGCCGGTCAGCCTGGACAGGGCGTCATCTTTTACCCCCAGTCTTGGGAGCAGGTACTTCAGTTGCGCCATCTCGACCTGAATCTTGCCTTCCCTGCTCTGTGCCCGTTGAGCAAAGATATCCAGGATGAGCTGAGTCCTGTCCACTACCCGCAACTCCGTCGTATCGGTTATCGCACGCACCTGCGAGGGATTCAGTTCCTGGTCGAATATGAGTAAATCCACCCCGCACTGAAGCGCTCTCAAAACAATTTCGCTTAACTTACCCTTGCCGATGAGGTACTTTGGATTTTTTTCCCGCTGTCTCTGCATAACGGTGTCGGCAGCGATAATTCCTCCCGTGCGGGCGAGTTCTACCAGTTCATCCATTGACCTTCTGGCGCTTTGCCTGTCGGAATCGGTTACGCTTACCAGAATAGCCCGGTCTTCTCCGTGGGCGGCAGCGGGAATGGCCAGCCGATTGCGTTCGAGTTCGTTTTCGATAGAATGGACAAGGGCCTGAAAATCGAGATCCGGGTCATAGCACGGCATCGGCGCCAGCACCTCCCAGCCTCTTAAACCGTCGCGGGTCCCGGGGAGTATGTGTGCAACTTCGAGCTGAGTGGCCCCGCCGTTCCGGTCCACATAAACCGCCCCAATACAGTCGAGCCTCAGAAAGACCAGGTCCATGAAGTCGTCCTGCGAAAGCGGTTCCGAGTTCAAATGAGTATGCACAAGGCGAAGCCCGCGAAGACGCCATCTTCCACCGCGGCTCTTTGGCAGGTCAGGTATGTATAGAGAGCGGGGGCCTCCAACGAGCACCGTTTCGACGTTGCCGTCGCGGCCTATGAGCAATCCTATCTGACGTCCGGACTCAAACGAGATGTGTGCCAGGTCGCGGGAAAGTTCGGGTGAAATCACCTGGTATGCGGGGACTTTTCGCCGGCCCAGGCCCTCCATGCGCCGGCGAACACCGGGCTTGAGTCCGGTTACACTTAATCCAATAATTCTCGTATGGTTACTCCTTATCAAATCAACCGCTGATCGATAAGCCGCAACGCCTTTCCTTCGCTTCTCGGCAGGCTGTTGGGTTCGACCAGCTCCACCTTCGGTGTAACAAGCAATTCGCTCTTCAAGGCGTGGATTATTCTTTTTCGAACGCGCTCCAACTGGCGCATGTCCTCAACGAATACCGATTCGGTGACCTCGACCCGAACGAGCATATCATCCACGTTATACTCACGGTTGAGGACGATCACGTAATTATTGCCGACTTCAGGGATGTTCATCAAAACCTGTTCAACCTGCATGGGGAAAACATTTACTCCCTTTATGATAAACATATCGTCCGTACGGCCATGAATGCGGTCGATCCGTTTGTGAACGCGTCCGCAGCCGCATGCGCCCGGCAATATCCGCGTGAGGTCCCGGGTCCTGTATCGCAATATGGGCATAGCCTCCCGTCTGAGAGTCGTCATTACGAGCTCGCCGTACTGTCCATCGGGTACGGGCTCCAGCGTATTCGGATCGATAATTTCTACAAGGTATGCATCCTCCCAGACATGCATCCCATTTTGGTAAGGACACTCGAAGCCGACCCCGGGCCCGTTCATCTCCGAGAGACCATAACTATTATATACTTTTATGCCATAAAAGTCCTCAAGCCGCTTGCAGACCTCCTGCGAATAAGGTTCGGCTCCGACAAACGCAATCCTGAGCGAAAGCTCGTTTTTCGGATCGACCTTCATTTCTTTCATAACTTCCATGAGAAGGAGCAAAAAACTGGGGATGACATGGATGACATTGGTCGAAAAATCGCGCATTATCTGAATCTGGCGCTTGCCGTTGCCTGCACCCGAGGGAATAGTAAGCATGCCGAGGCGCTCAGCCCCGTACTGAAAACCGAGGCCGCCTGTAAAAAGGCCGTACCCGCTCAGGTTCTGAAAAGTATCCCCGGGGCGCGCTCCAGCCATGTACATGCAGCGGGCAAGCAAATCCGCCCAGAGTTCGAGGTCCGCTTTCGTGTAAAAAACGGCTATGGCCTGGCCGGTAGTCCCGGAAGAGACATGCATCCTGAGGAGCCGCTCCTTCGGCTCGCATACAAGCCCGTAAGGGTAACTGTCCCGCAGATCCTGCTTTACCGTAAAAGGGATGCGGCCAACGTCATCAAGGCTGGACACCGACCCCGGATCTAAACCGGTCTTTTTGAACTTTTCGGCGTAGAACCCGGAGCGGCCTGCAAGCCTCAGAGTCGATTTCAGCAGTCCGATCTGAAGTTTTTCGATGCCGGTCCTGGTTAGAGTTTCAGCGGATTTATCCCAATATTGGGTGTTATCTGTCATGCTGTCCGTTTAAACCCTCTTCAAATCTCGGATCAAATTTGATCTTCAAGCTTAGTCATACACTGACGGCAAGGTTTTCGAAACGCGTATATGTGCTTATGTACGCCAGTTTAACAGTTTCACCGGAAGGGCCGTTTCTCTGCTTTCCGATTATGATTTCCGCAACCCCCGGTTCTTTGCAGGCATTCTTAGCGTAAACTTCATCACGATAGATGAAAGCGATTACGTCCGCATCCTGCTCTATGGCCCCGCTTTCACGAAGGTCGCTCAGAAGGGGCCTTTTGTCAGCGCGCTCCTCGACTTTTCGGTTCAACTGAGCGATGGCGATCACAGGGATATCCAATTCTTTGGCCAACCCTTTCAGCGAGCGGGATATCTCCGATATTTCCTGCTCTCTGCGTTCCGCTGTCTCCCGGCCTCTCATAAGCTGCAGGTAATCGACGACGACAAGCCCAAGCCCCTGGTCCGACATGATTCTGCGTGCTTTAGCCCTCAGTTCCAGGGGAGAAATGCCGGGGGTGTCGTCTATATATATCGGCACATCCATAAAAACTCCGGCAGCCTGAAGGAGCTTGCCGCATTCCTGCCTGCTGAGGAAGCCCGAACGGATCTTGTGGGAATCCACCCTGGCCTCCGAGCACAAGAGCCGCATCGCAAGCTGCTCCTTGCTCATCTCCAGTGAAAAGAAGCCCACCGGAATCCCGCTGTCCTTTGCAGCATTTTTGGCGATGCATAAACCAAGGGCGGTTTTCCCCATGCTCGGCCTGGCGGCGATTATGATAAGATCGGATTTTTGAAACCCTGCGGTCAGCTTATCAAGCTCCTTGTAGCCGCTTGGAACGCCCGTCACTGTCTCCCGATATTCCTGGTAGCGTTCGATTGTCTCTATGTTCTTTTTGATGACATCCTTTAATGGAAAATATGAATTGCGAATTTTGCGTTCCGCGATCCTGAAAATGGCGGCTTCGGCGCTGTCCAGCACTTCTTCGGAGTTTTTTCCTCCTCCATAGGCAAACGATATGATTTCGTTTGCAGACTGGATAAGCCGGCGCATAACGGCCTTTTCGTTGATGATCTTTGCATACGCGGCGACATTGGACGAGGTAGGCATCGCATCCGTAAGGGCAGCGATATACGAAGCCCCGCCGACGCTTTCCAGCAGCTTGCGCTCCTCGAGCAGATTCGTAACGGTCAGGATGTCAACGGGTTCGTTGCGTTCGAAAAGGTCCTGAATCGCCGTGAAGATTATACGGTGGGATTCTTTGTAGAACTCGTCGCCCTTCAAGACCTCGAGGGCCGACGGCAGGCCTAAGCTGTCCACCATGATTCCACCCAGCAGCGATTGTTCAGCCTCGATTTGCTGGGGTGGAATTTTGCGGAGTTCCGCTGAGAGGTCCTCCATAAACTACTCTTCTTTTTCAATCACCACGCGAATAGTGGCGCTAATCTGGGCGCCAACCCGGATACCAACGCTAAATTCTCCAAGCTGTTTGATCGGATGTTCGATAATTATATCCTTCCTCTGAGTCTCAAACCCTCGCAGCTCGAGCGCCTTGCCAATGTCCCCTGCACTCACCGAACCATAGAGTTTATTTTCTTCGGAAACTTTGCGGCGCATGGTAATGGTGAGCGAGTTGAGCTTCTCGGCATAAGAAAGCATCTGCCGGCGCAGTTGTTCACGTTTTTGCGCAAGAAGGCGCTTTTTATGTTCCAATTCTCGCACATTCTTGCCGGTGGCTTCCATCGCCAGTCCTTTGGGAAGAAGAAAATTACGGGCATACCCCGGCGCCACATTCACCATGTCACCAATTTGCCCTATGGATTCGACAGTTTCGGTTAATATCACTTTCATTCTGAGACTCCTGGTGAGATGAGCCGGCAGGCACATCCAGAATACATCATAATCGAGTATTGAAGCAAGTCGATTGCCCGACCTATTGAGCGCAGCCTCAGGCCGGTTTTTCCCCCAGCTTTCGAAAATCGAACCAGACGTCAAAAAGCCCTAAGACTACCATGGCTATCGATGCGAACTGCTGCAAAAACAACAACGCATACACGAAGCCCTTCACGTAAAACGGCAACTTCCACTTTTCAAGGTAGAAAGCCGCAATTGCAAGACCCTGAAGAAAATATACAGCCCCCGTAACGATCAGTACATTTATCCCGGCCAGTTTCAAACCGCCCGCAGGCAAAAGCAGTATCAGGCCGCCTGCTATGACGAACCAGACGATAATTTCCGGGGCTTTCCAGAGGGTCAATTTCTCACGGACGCAAGACTCAATGGCGGCAGCCCGGCAATACCTGAGCGAAACGAGCAAATTGAGCCAGGAGATTCCGAGAGTGCAGGCAATAAGCACCCCCGGCATGATCCTCACTATCAGCGGAACGGTCTCAAGGAGTTTGCTCTCCAGCTCACGGCTCTCCGGTGAAGAACTCCCGAACTGTTTCAGGGCAGCCGATATTGCGCCTCGAAGGTCCTGCTCGATCAGCCGAACCATCTCGCCCTTTGTCTCGGTGAATGCCAGGATCACAAACAGCCCGGCCATCCCGATTACAAACATACTGGAAATCCCGACTATCTTCTCGGTGGACCATTGGCGGCTGAAACCGTATCCCATGAAACTGCCCATGCCTATCAGGGCCAGCAGGTAAGCAATGCTGTCAGACAGGTTCAGCAGGCAAAGAATCAGCGAACCAATGACTGCCGAGCAGCCCGGCACGAGCCAGGCATTCGGAAACCCCCATCTGATAACCGCAAGCACTGTCGGTGCAGGAGTCAGTATGCCGGGCAAAAACCCGACCAAAGGTACGAAGGCGATCGAGAGAAAAAGACCAACCGTCAGTACGATCAGCAACAAGAACTCTTTTCCCGCAGAACCTGGCCGCAAGACCGGAAAATCTCCCTGGGGCGCATTCATTTGTCTGAGGGGCTCACCCTGCTAAAGCATGTGTATGGCGGTATATGGCAGAAGTGCAATCTGGCGCGCCCTCTTTATGGCAAGCGTGAGTACACGCTGATGTTTTGCGCAGTTGCCGGATATTCTCCTCGGAACTATCTTGCCGCGCTCTGTCACAAAGTAGCGGAGCGTCTTCGAGTCTTTGTAATCAATGTGCAGATCCGAATCTACGCAGAAACGGCAGATTTTACGCCGTGCAAATGTGCGCCTCTTACGCCTGACAGTCATCATATTTGCGCTCTCTTTCCATCATATTTAACGGTTTCGGATCTTTTAGTCTTTCTCTTCGTCCATGAGACCTTCAGCTTCGAAATCCTCGGGCATCTCCTCTTCTTCTCCCCCACCCAGAGGGATCTCAGAGGATTCTTCATCCTCGACGAAGGGGACAACGGCCGCCTGTGCTTTGCGCTCCCTTTCTTTTTCAGGGTCGAAGCGTTCTTCAAGCATAATGGTGATAAACTTGAGAATACGTTCGTCGATTCGCAGGTTTCGTTCCAGTTCGGCCACAAGCTTGGGTCCGCCGGAATATTCCATCAGCACGTAGAGTCCGCGTGTGCGTTTCCGGATAGCATAAGCCAGCTTTCTTTTACCCCATGGAACATAGGTAAGCACCTCTCCTCCATTCAGGGTAACGATAGACCGGACTTTGTTGTCAAGAGCCGAGTATGTTTCGTCAGACAGATCTGGGTCGATAATGAAAAAAGTCTCGTACTTACGCATCGGATCTCCTCTCGGGTTAAATAGCTCCCTCACGCTGGAAGGAGCAAGGAGCTTGAGTAAACAGAACCAATTTGTATAGCATCTTTCTCCCAACCGGTCAAGGAAAGGTTTCGGGTAAATTTTGTTTCCCATTTTCTTTGCAGTTATTAAATATACCATTAATTCGGGCATTTTTGAGCAACTAAGGATATATAATAGCGTGGATGCCCGGATTGACTTTAGAGACCGGGAATTTATCCTCTGAACACATGCAGGAGGCTTTTCATGAAAATCGGATGCCCGAAAGAGATCAAGAGCCAGGAGTTCCGAGTGGGGCTTATCCCCGCTGCCGTCAAGGCGTACGCCGATGGCGGACATCAGGTATATGTCGAAAAAGGCGCCGGCATCGGGTCGGGAATACCGGACCGGCAATACGAGAAGGCGGGAGCACGCATTTGCCCGACGGCTCAGCAGGTTTGGGATTGCTCAGAGATGATAGTCAAGGTCAAAGAGCCTCTTGCCGCAGAATATGATTTCATGCAGCCCGGGCAGCTTATCTATACTTATTTCCACTTCGCGGCCGATGAGAAGCTCACCATGGCATGTCTGGAAAAAAAGATAGTGGCCCTTGCCTATGAGACGGTGCAAAAACCTGACGGCTCGTTGCCTCTGCTCAAACCGATGAGCGAAGTCGCCGGAAGAATGGCCCCCCTTATGGGAGCCTTCTACATCAGCAAGATGTTTGGAGGCCGGGGGCTATTGCCGACCGGGGTCCCGGGAGTTGCGCCCGCCTGCGTGCTAATAATCGGGGGCGGCACAGTTGGAAGCAACGCAGCCAAAGTTGCTGCAGGACTTGGCGCAAGGGTGACCCTGCTCGACATAAACCTCGATACCCTCGAGCATCTGGGCAATGCATTGCCGCCAAACGTTTCTCCAATTTACGCGGACGCCTACACGCTCGACAGGGGCCTCAGGGAGGCGGACATCGTGATCGGGGCCGTCCTGGTAACGGGCGCGAAAGCCCCTAAAATAATAAAGCGCGACCACTTGGCTAAAATGAAGCCGGGATCGGTTATCGTCGACGTCGCAATAGACCAGGGAGGCTGCGCGGAGACCTCCCGCCCGACGACCCACAGCGATCCTATATATACGGTGGACGGCGTAATTCACTATTGCGTCGCGAACATGCCGGGCGCTTACGCCCGAACCTCGACTTTTGCCCTTAACAACCGTACGGGAAAATACGGCCTCCGGCTGGCCGGCCAGGGACTGGAAACCGCCTGCCTGAACGAATCGGCGTTAATGAAAGGACTGAATATGTACAAAGGCTATATTACCTACAAGCCTGTGGCGGAGGCGCTAGGCCTGGAACAGTTTTATAAACCGGCCCCGGAAGCCCTTGGCCGCTCTGAGCAAAAAGATGAAAGATAAACTTCCAATCCTGCACTTCTGGGCCGACCCGGGGGACGCTGAGAAACTCATTCGCGGACTTGCCGAGGCAGGGGTCAATTTCGAGGCGAAGCTCGTGAAGACAATCGAGGAATATGTATCAGCCCTGGTTAAGGCAAAATTCGCTATAATTATAGCCGATGAACGGGCCGTGACCGAAGGGCCGGGCGCC
>JBELAB010000073.1:0-9366 GCA_049509275.1 Syntrophobacteraceae bacterium
ATGCGGGTTACGATGCCCGGCACCTCTTCGGCTGCACGGCCCTCGATAAATTTTTCGAACCCGCGCATCGACATTATATGGACGCGGGCCTCAGCTACATTGCCGCTCTCGTCCAGCCTGATGCCGATCCGGGCGTGGCCTTCGATTCTGGTCACCGGCTCGATGGTTATCTCTCTGGCGCAAGCAGACGCTGCTTCCGCAACCGTTTGGCGCATAAAGACCCTCGTATGTTAAAATCTTCAATCAGCCTTTTACACGGAGCGCCTGTTCAGCCTGCCGTGGGCCCCGGAAAACCGAAGCATGGAAAGCCTGTCCGCGAGGTTTTTCGTATCAATTCCGTTGCTGACAAGCGCATTCAGCATGTCCATGATCTGATTGCCGCCCTTGCGCACAGGCCCCTGGCAACCCCGGCACGGCACCCTCGCCATTATGCAGCGAGGCGGCCCTCCACTCATTCCGCCGCACCCGGCCAGGGTGACCGGCCCCATGCACAGAAATCCCTGATCAAGCAGGCAGCGCATCTCGGAAACCGGCTTGTCTGGCTGGTACCTGGCGTTTTTCACAAATCTTCTAATCCTCTGCACAGAACCTTTGCCCTCTCGCTTCGTCGGACAGGAATCGCAAACGCTCACCAGGGGCAGTTGTGGGGATTTGCCCTCCAGAATTGATTCCAGGGCCGAGGTGACGAGATCGGGATGAGGCGGGCAGCCAGGCACAATGAAATCCACGGCAATTTTTTCGTCCAGTGCGAATGTTCGTTCGAGGAAGGGCGGAATTACCTGCAAAGGATTAGGCGCCTCGTCCGTGCCTTCGGCGGTCCGGTAATAGCGCCGGAAAAGGTCCTCGTCTGCAAAAAGATTCATCATGGCCGGGATGCCGCCGTAGGCCGCGCAGGTTCCAAATGCCACTATGGTGTTGCATTGGCGGCGCATCTTTTCGGCAATACGCAACTGCTGCTCATTTCTGAGGCCCCCGCTGATCAGTCCCAGGCGGGCTTTTGGGATATGGATTTCTTGTGTGCCGCCCCCAATCTCGAAATACTTGTGGTCCATTAGAATCGGCATGTGAAGGATGTCAAATCTATCGAGCAGGCTCAGTGACGGGCCTCCGGCATTCAGGAGCGACATTTCACATCCCGAGCATCCGCTCAGGGCCTCGGAGCACAGTGTTAGAGACATTGGACCGGCTCACTTTGCAAGTATTTCAAAGCGTCTTTACGGCGCTTGGAAGGCCCGATGGCCCTCAAGGCCTCGTCGGTTTCCCGCACCAGGCGTGCAAAGCCTTCGGCTTCGGCTGAGGAACACCATACGAGCCTGAAGCGTTCCGGCTCGATCCCCATCAGGGATAGCACCTCTTCGATCGCCCCGGACCTTGCTTTTGCCTTCTGATTGCCATCCTGGTAATAACATTCCCCGGGATGGCAGCCCATCAGCAAAACACCATCCGCACCACGTTCAAAGGCTTCAATAACCAGGTTCGGATGCACCATCACAGAGCACATGACACGAATGATTCGCAAACCGGCGGGGTACTGGACTCGTATGGTACCCGCAAGGTCCGCCGCCGCATAGGAACACCAGTTGCAAGTGAAGGCCAGGATCTTGGGTTCGAATCCCGGATAAATATCAGCCAAGTTCAAATCCTCCAGATTCCCGGCAATTCATTCAAGCGCCGCCCTGACCTGCGCGGCAAGCTGGCTGTACGAAAAGCCCGTTACGCTGATTCCTTCCTTGGGGCATACAGCCTGGCAGGCGCCGCAACCTTTGCATTTGGCCGGCCGGACAACAAGTTTCTGTTTCCCGGTTTCATCCTCACCTGCCGTCTCTTCCCGTTCAATAGACAGGGCCTCGTATGGACAAACGTCGACGCAAAGGGCGCAGCAATCGCACCTCATCTCGTCTATCCGCGCCTTTACCTGATCCAGTTCCACCCACCGGCTTGAGAGCACCGTCACAGATCGGGAAACCGCCGCCTGCGCCTGGGCGATGGACTCCTCGACCGGTTTGGGGTAATGCGCCAATCCGGCAAGGAAAATGCCGTCAGTCGCGAAATCGACCGGCCGGAGCTTTACGTGCGCCTCCAGCAGAAAACCGTCCTTATTGACCGGAAGCTTGTAAATCTTTGCAATCTCCCGGGTGTCGGCATTCGGAATAATCGCAGTTGCAAGCGTGACCACATCCGCAGGAATGCCGAAGGGTTCATTGAGCACATGGTCCCATGCTATGACCTCGATTTTGTCTTCGTTGACCACCACGTTGGGTTTCCTGTGCTCGTGGTAGTTGATAAAGATGATCCCGAGCTCGCGGGCCCGGCGATAGAGATTCTCCTTGAGACCGTAGGTCCTTATGTCTCTGTAAAGAATGAAAATCCGCCTTTGCGGGTTCTCTTCCCTGAGGGAAATAGCCGACTGGATCGAATGCGTGCAACACACGCGGGAGCAATAGTTCCGGTCAAGCTCTCTTGAACCGACGCACTGGATGAACACGAAATTGCGGCTTTTTTTTATCCGTTCGTCGCCTGCCGCGTGCAACTTGTCAAATTCGAGGGTTGTGAAAATATTCCGCGAAAGGCCGTAACCATATTCGGCGGGCTTAAAGGGCTGACCGCCCGTGGCCAATATGGTCACGCCGTGATCTACGGTTATGCTGCCCATCGGCCTCTGAATCGTGGACCGGAAGCGGCCTACATATCCTTCCGCGTGTATGACGGCCGATTTGAGGTGTACGCTTATGAGGTTGTGTTCCCTCACCCTGGAGGCGAGCATTTCCATGTAGGAAGGTATATCTTCGCCTTTCCATGTCTTGAAGAGGTGACGTGCGATCCCACCCAACTGGGCAGCCTTTTCCACCAGGTCCACAGGAAAACCTTGATCGGCAAGCGCCAGGGCTGCCGTCATGCCCGCCAGGCCGCCGCCGATTACAAGGGCCTGGGGAGTAATGCGCACCGAGACCGGCGCCGCCGGCTCCAAGAGCGCCGCCTTCGCCACGGCCATCCGCACCAGATCTTTAGCCTTAAGGGTAGCTTGCTCAGGTTGAGCCGTATGAACCCAGGCCAACTGGTTGCGGATATTGGCCATCTCAAACAGGCATTCGTTCAGCCCTGATGCCCTGAGCGTTTGCCGAAAAAGCAGTTCATGGGTTCGTGGTGTGCACGCGGCGACTACAACCCTGTTGAGGTTTTCCTCCAGTATGCGCTTGCGAATCAGTTCCTGCGAATCCTGGGAACACGCAAAAAGGGGCTTTTCAACGAAAACGACGTTTGGAAGCGATTTAGCATACCGCGCCACATCGTTCACATTTACGACCTCGGCAATGTTTGACCCGCAGTTGCACACAAAGACACCGATCCGAGGCGCCTCGCCGGATGCATTTTGCTCCGGCGGAAACCGCCTCTGCCTGGACATGCTGTATCGGACGTCCGAGAGCGGGACGGCTGCTGCTGTAGCTGCTGCTGAGGCTTCTATGACCGAAAGAGCAATATCCATCGGCCCCACAAACGCACCGCATGCGAAAATTCCAGGCCGCGATGTCGAAACAGGCGAAAAACAGGAGGTGGCCGCAAAGCCATCCGGGGTCAGCTCGATTCCGGTCCTCTTTGCAAGGGAGGCTGCCTCAAAGGGCGGCTCAATTCCCACGGACAGGACAACCAGGTCGAAATCCTCATTTGTCTGCCTGCCGTTATCGTCAACGAAGCGCAGATTGATGTCGTCTTTGGAGTCTCCAGGTTCGACCGCATGGATGCGGCATCTCTGAAAACTGACCCCCTTCGCTTTTGCCCGGTCAAAGAACCGCTCGAAATCTTTCCCATGTGTCCGGACATCCATGTGGAAGATAGTGACGCCCAGAGATCGGTTATGATCCATTGCAAGTATCGCCTGTTTGATGGCGTACATGCAGCAGACGGCGGAACAGTAGTCCCTGAAAAGCTGATTGTGGTCCCTGCTGCCGATGCACTGGAGGAAAGCCATTTTCTTTACCGGCTTGCCGTCAGAGGGACGAAGCAGATGCCCGGCCGTCGGTCCGGCCACCGCCAGATAGCGTTCAAGCTCCATTGCCGTTATGACATTGGGAAATCTCCCGTACCCCCAGGCTGGGAGTCCGGAGGGATCGAACGGGCGGTATCCGGGGGATAGAATTATGGACCCGACTTTTAGCGAGATTTGCTTTTCGAAGTCGTTATACTGAACAGCGCCGCACGGACATGCCTTTTCGCACTCCCTGCACCTGCCGCCCCTCATTTTGTTACAGGCCACCGGATCGATCTGGTATTTAAGCGGGACCGCCTGAGGATACTTGACGAAAATTGCCTTTCTGGTATTTATCTTCTGGTTGAATTCGTCTTTTATCTCACGGGGACATCTCTGTGCGCATTTGCCGCATGCGATGCATTTGTCCATGTCCACATACCGGGGATGCTGGCGCAAATGCACGGTGAAATTCCCCAGTTCACCCTCGACGCCCTCCAGCTCGGCCATCGTCATTAGTTGGATATTCAAGTGCCGACCGCACTCGACCAGCTTGGGCGACAGAATTCACATTGCACAGTCGGTTGTCGGAAAGGTCTTGTCCACCTGGGCCATGGCGCCGCCTATTGCGCCGGTCCGCTCGATCAGATAGACGTAGAAGCCGCTGTTTGCCAGGTCCAGTGCGGCCTGAATCCCGGCTATGCCGCCTCCGACAACCATTACGCTTCCTATTGTCTCTTCGAAATCAGCCATCAGATCTCCCGATCCCTCCGGGCGGACGGGGCGCTTCCCCGTTTGCCGGGCAGCACAAGAGAATCAGCCACCAGTTCCCAGATGTATTTCACATCAACTTTGAGATCGTACTCCCTGCAAAGGCTTTTCTTTATCTGGTCACGGCAATTATGACAGGCAGTAATTACCAGCCCCGCCCTGCACGCTTGGATCTGGCGCGACTTGAAACGGCCATGATAAACCCGTTCCTCTTTGAAGGGCATCGCCCAGCCACCACCACCCGCGCCGCAACAGTAGTTTTCCGCGCCTGTCGGGTACATATCTACAAAACGCTGCGCGCATTTTCTTATAATCTCGCGGGCCTCTTCGAAATAGCCGTGGCCGAACATCTTCAAAGACTTGCGCCCGTAGTGGCACGGATCAGTGTAGGTGGTGAGCTTGCGGTGGCGGTAGGGATCTACCTGAATGCGTCCTTCGTTGAGATAACTCATAAGAAGGTCGAAAATAGTCGTCACCCTGAAATTCTTCCTGTCCTCTTCAAACCAGCGCTCCAACCCGTACCGGGTGGCATAGTAAGCGTGTCCTCAGTCGGGCAGCAGAAGCGTTTTGCACTCCATCGCGTACATGTTCCGGACTATGTTGCCGACAATTTTCCTCAAAGAATCATCATCGCCCGTAAAATATGCCCAGTTTACCCCCTCCCAGTTTTCCGATGGAATTGTCCAGGACTCGCCTGCAGCGCAAAAAATCTTCCACCAATATTTCATATCGTCAGGCTCCGCAAAGGGTTCTTTGGAATTAACCGTCACGAGCAGGTTAGCGCCCTTTATGTCTATGGGGGATCTGAAACCGGGATAACCCTCCTCGGCCATTTCCTTCGATAACTCTTCGACAATGCCGATGAAATCCCCCCTGGGAATGCCAAGGTTGTTTCCCTTGGCGAGACACATAAGAACGCCCTTGTGCAGTGGGCCCGGGACCCTCGACCTCTCGCGAAAACTTCTGATCCGATGAACCAGGGCGACTATCTCAACATTCTGCGGGCAAGCCCTTTCGCATTTGCCGCACATCGTGCACTTCCAGGGCCACTGCGAATCAAGGATGTCCTCCTCAAGACCGAGCACGGCCATGCGCACCATCTTGCGCGGGTCCATGCCGTCAACGCCCGATATAGGACATGCGCTGGCGCAACTGCCGCAGGTCATGCAGGCGCTCACCCGGGAAGGCTCCTCGAACAGCTTTCCCAATGGATTTCCAAGCTGGCGCACATTTAGCTCGTGCAACCCCATTTCCCGGCTCATTCGCGGCGTACCGGGAACATATTTGAGCTTCAGCGCCGAGCGGTCGATCCCGAATTCCTGGCAAATCCTGCCAAAATCGGCCTCGGAGACCAAGTATCGCTTTCCGGACATGGAGCGCGCCGGAAGCCTCCCGCTCCTTATCCAGTTACGGATCGTGTTCCTGTGCACTCCGAGCTGATTCCCCAGTTGGCCGATTCGGATAACTATCACTGCAACTCCTCTAAGAGACCGCTGAGGTTGTCTCGATCTGGCGGAGCAGCCATTCGCAGGCGCCCGTAACAGCCGCTTTCACCGAATCAGAGAGACCCTGCTCGATATTATCCGGCATTTTCTCCGCCTGAACGGCCAGAACCCGTATTTTGACCCCTGCCACGTCCTGAAGATCATTGAGCAGGTTGATCGAGGGAAACATGTGCAGCGAGAAATCGTTCGCCTTCTTTGGCGCGATCTGAGCGATCTCTATTTCGAATATCTCGCCGGGCCGCTTTCCCGATTCGAAAGCCGCGTCCACAATGAAGATAGCTTTGGGCCTGTCGGCCATGAGCATGAGGTCGAAGAGAATCTCACGGATGCCGGCCCCAACATCGAAGGCCGCCACGTCAGGTGGCAGATCGAAATTTGCCAAAAGATGGTCGATTACCGCAGGACCAAAACCGTCGTCCCCGATGAGAATATTTCCGCAGCCGAATATCAGAACAGGTTTGGTAAAAAGGTCCTGCATTGTCCCTGTGTGATTTCCGGTCCCCGATTCACCGCCTGTAATCTGCGAGTTGCGACTGGAGGTCCGAGTTCGAAGTGCCTGTTCACCGCAGAGGCGCAGAGGCCGTTGAGAAAAAACGCTTTTCATTCCTTTAAGCCTGGGACAATTCTTTTAATTCCATCCCTGAGTACCGGGACATTGAACTCAATCAGCAGCCCGACTTTCTATCCGCCAGGCTTGAGATAGGTAAGAAGCTGCGCTTCGTGAACAGGCAGGAGCACTTCGACTGCCTTGATCTCTGCGATCACAGAGTTCGATACGAGCAAGTCCCGGCGGTAACCGCAATCGAGCTTTACTTCTTTAAACGCAATCGGCAATGATTTCCAAAACTCCACGCTCCGCGACGTGCCCTCAGCCCCAATTAATGACAGAGTCATTCTTCATAAGGTGATTCCAAAAGACCCACCTCGTGGAACATCGTAATCGTCCTCCGATGTCCGGCATCTGTCTTTCGCCCTCCGTACACCAAATTGCACATGTGCACAATGTGCATTTTCTCCCAAATATGCCGCAATTGTGAAAAGGTCAACTTCTTTCTTTCCTTTCTTCTTTACACAAACGGATCGAGTCATATATAAAGGGCCACAATCCAGGAATTTTTGACCTTTCGGATCCACTTTGCTTGTCGGCTGCATTAGAAAGTTGTTCATAACTCTTGTCTTCAAAGCCCCATTCAATGGACAACAACTCCAACATCTATGTGGCAGGACACCGGGGCCTTGTCGGGTCTGCCTTACTGCGCCGCCTTGATGCCAAAGGCTACTCAAATATTGTGTTCCGGACGCATTCCGAGATCGATTTGGAAGACCCGCTGCACGTCCGGGATTTCTTTACCGCCGAAAATCCGGAATTCGTTTTCCATGCCGCAGGCAAAGTTGGCGGCATTCTCGCCAACAACACGTATCCGGTGGACTTCCTGCTTCGAAACATCAAGATACAGATAAACGTAATCGAAGCCGCATGGCGCTATGGTGTAAAAGGGTTCTTATCTTTGGGCAGCTCCTGCATTTATCCCAAACTCGCCCCTCAACCCATGAAAGAACAATATCTTCTCACCGGAGCTCTCGAGCCGACTAACGAACCTTATGCGATTGCAAAAATAGCCGGGATAGAGCTTTGTGAAGCCTACAACCGGCAGTACGGCGCGCGATTCTTAAGTGTTATGCCTACAAACCTTTACGGCCCAAATGACTCTTACGATCTACAAAACTCTCACGTGCTTCCGGCATTCATACGAAAATTCCATCTGGCCAAAAGCGCCGCCCGGGGTGAGTGGGAAGCTATAGCTCGAAGCGAGGCCGCCTATGGGCCGATGCCTGACGATTTCGCCGCCAATCTCATGGCAATTTCCAAATTCAACGGACGTGACATTCCGGAAAGTTTTGCAGTAGGAGCTGAGGCCGCTGGGCCGCCCAATCCCGCCATAAAGCTTTGGGGAACGGGATCTCCGAGACGCGAATTCCTGTATTCAGACGATCTCGCCGATGCTTGTGTGCTTCTCATGGAAAAGCTGGATCGGCTCTTCGGGGGGCCTGCACCTCCTCGTGAGTTCACCGCATCGAACCACCTCATCAATATCGGATACGGCGAGGACGCGACCATCCGCGCGCTTGCAGAACAAGTCGCCGCCATCGTCGGGTTTGACGGCCCCCTCGATTGGGACGCCACAAAACCCGACGGCACCCCCCGGAAACTTCTCGACAGCCAAAAGATAAACGGCATCGGCTGGCTACCCTCTACCCCCCTCGGCCAGGGCATCCGTTTGGCCTATGCCGATTACTTGTCCAAGATTACAGATTAGTCCGACCCGCACGCATGTCTTGCACCCCTTACACTTTTCAGAGTCGATTACAGGCATTAGAGTTACCAGCTTCATTTTGCGCCACCTCCTTTTGTCGAGCCATTTCATAAGCAACATCCAAAATCATATCTTCCTGGCCGCCTACCATTTCCCTGCGTCCAAGCTCCACGAGTATATCTCTCGGATTGAGGCTGTACTTTTCAACGGCTCGATAGGTATGCAGTAGAAAGCTCGAATAGACACCCGCATAGCCTTGAATCAGCGAGGCGTTCCGAATGACCTGGGGCCTGTGCATCATTGGTTCCACTATGTCTTCGGCAACATCCATAATGCCGTAAAAATCGATCCCTGTCTCGAAGCCTGCTTTGTGCAAAACACCGGTAATTACCTCGGTCTGGGCATTACCGGCGCCTCCCCCCAGACCGCGACATGTGCCGTCTAAGTAATTGGCGCCGGCTTCAGCGGCTGTCAGGGTGTTTGCAACGGCAAGACCGAGGCTTGCATGGGCGTGAAAACCGATCGGAACCGAAACGGCATCGACAAGCGCCTCGATCCTGGGTTTGACATAGAAGGGGAGCATGGCTCCAGCGGAATCGGCAATGTAAATTACATCGCATCCATAGGATTCAAACAGCTTTGCCTGCTGGACGATCACCTCCGGCGCACGCATGTGGGCAAGCATCAGGAAACCAAACGTGGTCATGCCCATTTTTTTCCCAAGGCCGATATGCTGCTCGGCAATGTCGGCTTCAGTGACGTGAGTGGCCACTCTGACAGCCCTGGCGCCGCAATCGGCGGCCATTTTAAG
>JBELAB010000074.1:0-9361 GCA_049509275.1 Syntrophobacteraceae bacterium
GAGGGCACAGGTTTAGGATTGTCTATCGTACATAAGATCCTGGAGCAGCACAAAGCTATTATCGAAGTTGAAAGCTCCGACGGCGGGGGCGCCGTATTCACATTGACTTTTCCCATGAATGCAGTCGAGGCGGAAAATGTATCGGCATAGAATCCTGATCGTAGATGACGACAAATTATTGCAGAAGCCATTGAAGCAGATTTTTTTCGACAAATACGATGTCTCTGTCGCGGGGAGTGGTGAAGAAGCGCTTGCGATCATTAGAGAGGAGCCTATAGACCTTATCCTTCTAGATATTCGACTGCCTGGAATAGATGGTATTGAAACGCTCAAGGCCATCCGGGAGAGGGATAAAAATATTTTGTTGATCATGATGACTGCCTTTGAGGATGTTAAGACAGTCATCACTTCCATGAAGATGGGAGTCTTCGATTACCTCGTGAAGCCTTTGGACATGGATGAGATCGAGATCATCGTGGAACGGGCGCTTGAAAACCTGAGTCTGAAAAAGGAGATTGAAACGCTCAGGCGGGCCTACATCAGAGTTTTCGATCTTGAAAATATAGTGGCTGCCAGCGATGAATTTCGGGAGGTGTTCCAGAAGGCGGACAGGGTGGCGCAAAGCCGTGACACAACGGTATTGATCGAAGGTGAAACCGGAACAGGAAAGGAAATCATCGCACGTTACATCCATTATCGCAGCGATCGATTTGGCAAGCCCTTCATGGCTATCAATTGTGGCGCAATCAACCGGGACCTGGTGGAAAGTGAGCTTTTTGGTTATGAGAAGGGCTCGTTTACCGGCGGGCTGCATGAAGGGAAAGAAGGGAAAATAGAGACTGCAAACGAAGGGACGCTACTCCTGGACGAGATCAGCGAGATTTCCCCCCAGACACAGGTGAAGTTATTAAGGTTCCTCGAAGAGAAGGAGTTGTATAGAGTTGGAGGGACCACAAAGATACATGTGGACGTGAAAGTCATCGCGGCAACGAATAAAAAGCTTTCTGAAGCGGTGCAAGAGGGGACATTCCGGCGAGACCTTTTTTACCGGCTGAACGTAGCCTGGATTTATATTCCACCGCTTCGGGAGAGAAAGTCTGATGTCTTGCCAATGGCCATGTTTTTCATGGACCGGTTCAATAATAAGTTTGGCAGGAATTTTAAATCCATCTCGAAAGATGCCCAGTCGCTTCTTCTCCGGTACGACTGGCCGGGTAATGTGCGAGAATTGAAAAATTTCATAGAAAGAATCGTGTTGATGGAAGAAGGCAACGAAATAGAGGAAACTCATCTCATCAGGTTAATGGCCCTGGCGCACCGGAGTTCGATGACGAATTCATCCGAGATTGACATTCCCCTGCAGGGCATTGACTTGGAAGAGATAAACAAGAGGTACATGATTCGCGCCCTTGAAATAACCAAAGGTAATCTATCGAAGGCAGCAAGGCTCCTGGGTTTATCCAGGCCCACACTAGCCTATCGTCTCGAAAAGTACGGCTTTCCAATCAGGTTTACATAGGAAGCGGAGGATTTTTAAAAACACCGCATCATGCAACGGACCGTCAGCGAGGCAGGGCTCGGGGCGCAACTCCTTGCAGACGGTGAGAACGAATCATTTCTCAATGTATTTGGGAAGCTTTCTCTGTTAAGGTGGAGTAAACTACTTTCAAGATTCGTTTATTTTAAGGCCGGCAAATATCCTTTACTTCAAATAGAGGAGGCAGAAGAAAGCCAATGCTCCGAGAGAAATCAACTGCCCACGGCATACTTCGATCAGGAGACAGAGACATAAGCAGGGGCCCGGAATATGTGCGGGACTTCTTCAACACCTACGGTGTGAAACGCTACTCCGTGATTGCCGATCACACTTCGGTGGCCGAAGACCTGCCTGACCTGCGCGGCTTCGATCTGTGCGGCTTCTTTACATTCGATATCAACATGGCCGGCACAAAGCTTGCCGGCCGCGAAGTTCAATTGATAAAGAGCTGCGGCCCCGTCCCGTCCTGTGACGGGTGGCTGATTCTGTCCACCTTGCGCGCAGCGGTCTTCGCTCTCAATCATGCCCTGATGCTGACAGGCAACGAACGGCAGGTTGTTTGCAGACTCTATGGAGGCCAGACCACCTCTATCAGCACATACATGGACTTCTTTTCAGGCGAGACGGAAACGCTGGTCCAGATCAGCAACTACTTCGATCGTAAATACAGGACGCTTTTTCCGCTCGATCTGCGCTACACGATAAGGGAGTGCGACGGCACTGTCAGAGTAGCCGGACAGCGCATCATTCCCCCCGGCGGATTGACCGTTATCGACAGCAGGGATCTCAAACTGGGCCAATTTGAAGGCTACATGCGCGTCATGGTGGAAGTGGAGAATCTGCAGTCCCGGGTCCAGCCCTTTATGCATTACTGGGCCGATTACATAAGCGAGGGGGGACTTTGTCGAAACCACCAGTCAGGCTGGGACCAGTGGGCGGCCAATGTGATCTTCTCCCGAGGCTATATGCCCGTGGAGCCTGACCTGGACCTCACGTTGTGCTTCTGGAACGAGAATGATGTCGAATCTCACCCGAGAGTGCTTCTTCACTTCAACCGGAACGGCGAGGAAATAGCCATAGAAAGATCAGCCGCAACCGTCCCGGCTCGGCACATGTCCTATCAGAACATATCAGAGCTGTTCAGGGACGTGTCCCTGGAAGGCGCGAACAGCGCTTTTTACCTGATCACCCTGGACACGCCGCTCCACCGCCCCAATTATTACATACATCCCAAAGGAACCAGACAGTACATCAACACAAGTCATCAAACCGGCTCTGACGCCAACCACTGGGCCGTTCCCACCGATTGCTATCAGGCCGATTACCTGCAGATGCTCGACAGGGTGGATACCGATCCATGGGTTATCCAGTTCCCCATGCTCGACAAAAGTTTCGGAATCGATACTTATCTCGGCTTACTTTCTTCCACATTTTGCAAAATCAACGATTTCACCTTCATCTTCAGAAACGCCAAAGGCGAGGTGGTGTTCTCCAAAGATGAGACGATCGACGGCCGCAGCCCTCAGTTTCTGAACCTCCAGGATTACGCTCGGCGACACGGCGTCCGGATCGAGTCGGGACTTTTCGGCCTCGCGCCCGCCAAAGGATTGAAGGAGGTGCCGCGGCGCGCCATCAGCATCGTTGGATTTAAGCATAAGGACCACCCTTACATCTGTACGGCGCCGGCCAGCGGCTATGAAGACCCGAATCTTCCCTTCTATATCGACAAACTCAACCCGATGTGTCATCAGTACGAATACAGCCCTGTCCAGGTTACCGACAGGTTCGGCCCCTGTATAGTTTCCGAAGAATACGACACGCTCTACATCGTGACGAATTGCTCACTCTGGAAACATTATGACAAGGAATGTGAATACAAGATTGAAATCCTGGATCCCAAGGGAAAGATGTACTGTGTATATCGCAGGATTCCACCGCAGAGCTTTGACGCATTCTGGCTGAGTGAACTGTTTTCGGCTGAAGGCATACCATCCGGCAGCACCTACTTCACCCTGTGGGAAAGAAGTAACGACACGCTTCTGATCAGTTACCATTTCCTGTATCGCAAGCGCGATCATGCCCTGAGCGCCGACGATACGTTCGGGGGCGTACTGATGATGGAGCCTCTGCTGTTCGACAGGACCGCCGAAGGTGTTTTCGTGCCTGCCGGCGATACGCCGGTAAGGAATTATATCCAGGTGAAGCGCTGATACTTTGTCAGCATACAGTTCCCGGCGTTCGCTCGTGACCCGGGACGCTAGAAGTCTTTTGTTACGACCGGGGGCAGGAGGATCGATTGCGGATTGGTAGCCGCAGAGATCGCCGGAATATTGTTCAAGAAGTGACAGCACAGGGCGAAGGCCGTTGAGACTTCGGCGGCTTCGCCGATTCTAAACGCGACAGCAATGTCCCCATTGGCGCGCAATGTGACTTTCATTTCCCTGCAGCACCCGGGAATTTGCGTGACCGCCACCGCCAGCGCCTTGCGTCCGTCAACCTGGTGGAACCATTGCTGCCGCAGGTACTCTTCGGCGGTTTTGACTTCTCCAACGTAGTCGGTCCGACCGCTCGATGTGATTGACCAACGCACCCCTCCAGAGTGCAAAAATTCGCTGTTCCAGACCATCTCCGGGCAGGTTTCCGACTGAAGGCTCCCATATATTCCGCCGCCAACGCCGAAATCACACGTAACCGCGGACGAGGAAACAGCCAGCGGCAGGTTAAAGACCAGTTCGTCTTCAGGCTGAGTCCTTGAAAGGACGTGGGTCAGCATTACCCAGGATTTATACGCGGTTGTCTCAAGGTGCGCTATTGCCCCACACCCGTCGGGGTATTGTCCCACCGCCATCACGCGCGCACTCAGAGGACAGCCGGCCGCGAACGCCGCCGCCCCTTCAAGAGCGGCAGGACGCCCGTTGAGGTTGAAGGCGGCCGGCGCCCGCAAATGCGGAAACGAATCATACACGACCTCATGGAGCGTTCCACACCGGTCGAACTCGACCGAAAAACGCCGCTGTGTACTTCGGAACCGCTTCTTTTCCTCTGTCTGCAAGGGATCGTCGGCGCCCGGCCGCGTGCCGCGGCCGCCAACTTGCCCGGGGCCTTCGGCTTCGGACCGCGTGCCGCGGCCGTCAACTTGCCCGAGGCCTTCGGCTTCGGACCGCGTGCCGCGGCGGTCAACTTGCCCGAGGCCTTCGGCTTCGGGCGTAAAACTTGGGGCCGACAACGGCGCCTCGCCGCCCGCTAAAAGCTTTAATTCCAGTTTCTCCATGGGTGAAAGTGAGACCGCGAAATCAAGTCTGCAATACTGGCCGGGGTTAGTGGCGCTCGGCGTCACCTGCAGCGGAATCGGGCGGCCGTCGGCCATTATAAGCCCTGCCCCTTCGGCCGAATGCAGCAACGATGAGGGGATTTCGAGTGAAACAGGATAAAGAAACCGACGGATTCCGTGAGTTTCACATACGCTGATATGCCCCAGAAAACTCATTGGATGGTCGCCCCTTTGCAGGCATCTTTATAAATGGCCGCGATTTGGTCCACCGTGAACCGAGCCGCCCCCCTGTTATTTTCAAAAACCGAATAGGCTGCGTTGCCCATCACCGTTCGTCGCTCCTCATCTTCAAGCAGCCACACGAACGCATCCGTCAGCTCATTGATTTGTGCTTCTTTGTCCGATTCGACCGCCTGGATTTGCTTAACCGCACCTCGTGCCCGGAAGTCCCCGGCGACCTCCCGAAAGTTCTCCATTGAAGGCCCGATTACTATTGGCTTGGCATACCATGCAGGCTCGAGAATGCTTTGCCCTCCGTGCGGGATCAGTGTTCCGCCAACGAAGGCGATGGTGGCGAACTGATAGGCCGTGGCAAGTTCCCCGAGTGTATCGAGCACCATTACGTCCGCCCCGGCTGCCATCTTATTATCTTCAGAGCGGCGCCTGACCAGAAAACCGGCACGGGCCGCCAAATCCGCCACCGCATCGAAGCGCTCGGGGTGCCTCGGCGTCAAAAGAAGCCTCGTTTTGCCAAGGCCGGGCACAAGCCTTACTCGGCGCAGCACCTCGATCAATATCCGCTCCTCATCGGCATGCGTGCTTCCGGCTACGATAAGGTCCCCGACTCCGGAAGTAAGCCCCAGCGCTTCGTCCAGTGATTGAGCCACCTCCTTGCTGAGTTCCTGTTCCACCAGTTCTTTGTCATACTTGATGTTACCGGTTACGATAACCTTACCGGGCGGGGCGCCAATCATTCGGATGCGCCCGGCGTCATCCTCGGATTTCATTAATAGGACGCGGTAGTTGGCGAATACCCTTCGCAGCATTGGACCAATGAAACGATAGAAGCGGAAAGATTTGGGCGAAATGCGGCCATTGGCCATTATAATGGGAATGCCGCGCAAGTGGGCCTGACGCAACAGGTTCGGCCAGATCTCGGTGTCAATGATCACTATGACCGTCGGCTGGATCCAGTCCAGAAAATATCGGCAAACAGATGCGAGATCGACTGGAAAATAGAAGGTATTCCCGGAGCCGTATGCCGAAAACCGCTGCCGGGCCATTGTCTGACCGGTCTTGGTTATCGTTGAAAAGACGAAACGGGCTTCCGGGAAACGAAGGTGAAGCTCCTTCGCCAGCGGTTGGATACTCAGAGTTTCGCCCACGGAGCATGAATGGAACCAAAAAGTCGGCCGTCCGTCCGAACGCAGGCTGTCGGAGAGGCGCCCAAACCTCTGGCGTAAGCCCTGCAGGTATTTCCCGTAGCGCAATGCCCTGTACAGGAAAACCGGCATCATGAAAGCAATCCAGATGCCCAGAAGTATGCTATATAGCTGATACATTTGTCTCTACCCGCGTTCGGGCCCTGAGAGCAGAAGATTTACACGCTGAAGATCGGCCTCGGTGTCCACCCCCACTGTGTCATAAGGAGTCTCCACAACGTAAATTGCTACGCCGTTCTGCAGGAAGCGCAGTTGCTCGAGCTTCTCTGCCGATTCCAGGGATGATTCCGGCAGCGAATGAAAAAGGGTGAGCGCTGCCCGAGTATATGCATAGATGCCTATATGCTTGTAGCGCTTGACCTCGCCCGTGTCATCTCTGTCGAAGGGAATCGCGTGACGCGAAAAATACAGGGCTCGCCCTGAATCGTCGGTTACGACCTTCACATTATTGGGGTCCCGTGCACCGTCCTCGTCAATGGCAACTTTGAGGGTCGCCACCTGGGCATCTCCCGCCAGGAACGGAGACACAATGGCCTCCAGGTGGTCCGGGCGCAGCATTGGTTCGTCTCCCTGAATGTTGATGTAAATGTCCGCATCAACCCGCTCCATCACCTCTTGCAGCCGGTCGGTTCCCGAAGGATGCCGGCCGGTGAGTATGACGGGGATTCCCTCCCGCCCGCAAAACTGCGCTACCTTCTCACTGTCCGTGGCTACCAGCAGATCTGCCAGCAGATTAGATTGACGAGCGTTCCTATAGACCCAGTAGAGCATCGGTTTGCCCGCTATATCCCGCAATACCTTACCCGGAAGGCGGGTGGAATCGTACCGCGCCGGTATTACTCCCAATATTTTCAACTTGTCAGCCATGTCCGTTCCTGCAGTTTTCTTACTGAAATTATTTACATGAAAGGGGGAAAAGGATTGGTGTCGGCGATTATTCCAGCCCCTTCCATCTCGAAAAGCCACGCAGGCCGGCAGACAGATGCCTCTACAATAATGAGGGGAATGTTTCCGGGGAGGCGTGCGCTCACTATCTCTTTCACGCATTCATAATCCTTGGGATTGCGTAAGTAACACAGCGCATAGGTCATATCGCACAATGTGGCGCCCTGCCTGCGCAGCAGCGCCTCCGCATTATCGATCGTCCGGTGGGTCTGTTTCTCGATATCGCCTTCATGCGCCACTTTTCCCTCTTCATCGATGCTTGCCGTTCCTGAAATCGCCAGGTGCGAACGATCACCAAACCTGACCCTTAGTCCTCGCTCAAAGGTCACCCCATAAAGCATCGTGCGCGGAAGATACTCCAGCGCGTCCATCCTATCGATTTGCCCCTCCTCGATATTTCCGATCGAAAGACTGTCCATGGTAATGATGGCTCCAGTCTCGGTACCCCTGCCCTCTATTCCCGTGCTCGCCACGAAGCGGGATTCGCTGCAGAGACCTTGCGAATGGAAAAAGCCCTTTCGCGCTTCCACCATTCCGGCGTAATGGTTATCGATGTCCCTCACGTATATCCAGGTCCGCACCAGGTTTTTCCGTACACTCAGATTGTATCGGTCCAGCAAAGCGGAAAAAGATTTGAAAATCAACTCTGTCTGCTGCTGTGAATCAAAATGTCCGGCTTTTGCCTGATTGGAACTCCAAACCATTGAGTAATGATCGCCCTTAACGACCATTCCAGTGCCCCACGGTTCGCTCCCGTTGTCCAGAATTTCCTTTTGAAACTTCCCTGTTCCCTTTTTCAAATGGTAAGAAAAAAGGACCAGTGAATCGCGTGTAAGAGGAGTTTGCTCTATTACGGATACGGCGCCATGCCCAATGTGGCGGAAAAGTTCGGATTTTGCCAGCAGGTTCTTTTGATTAATAATATCGCTAACATGCAGACGGGAGAAAAGGAGAGTCTGTTCCGAAAGGCCTAGATATCGAGTCGCGAATTGATATTTTTCACATAATGCTGCAATTGCTTTATCAAAGGATCCGGCTTCATCATTTATAAGCGCAAAATAATATTCCTCAGCGCCTCCCGGTATTGAAAAGGAAGAGCACTTAATTGTCCGATCGAAATCCCATCTTTTAACCATTGCAAGGCTCTCTCCCTCGTTCAAATAGGTGAGGATTGTTTTTCCGGAATCCTTAGCGCAATACCTTAATGGGAGGTGTGAATTGATTTCGAGTTTCTACTACTAATTCCGTCAGGGTGTCAAATAGTCTTTCGAAGGCCCGATAAACGCACCGGGGCTCGTTGTTCCAAGCCGGGGAGATATGGTTTCCGCACATTTTCACGGCATAAAGGAGGTATATTTTTCAATGGGTTCGTATATTTCGAAAGGGTTACCACGCAGGTCCTCTCGCTATTTTGACTCGTTCCCGGCTGTCTTGCCGTGAGGAACTTTCCGTTGACACCCGGTTGAGCCTGACTATACTCAGCCCGACAATCACCCGATGCAAAATGACTGGACGATGAGCAGCAGAATATCAGGTTCACTTCATAAAAAAAGCATAGAGAATTGCCGGAAATCGAAAAAAGGATGATAGTTCTTTACGATTTTGCATTCACACTTTCCATGGTCCTTTATTTGCCGATCCTATTCCTGCGGGGCAAGTGGCACCCGGGTATCCGGGAGAGCCTGGGTTTCATTTCGCAAGAAATGATGGAAACTCTGGCCGCAAAGCGAAACATCTGGGTCCACGCAGTGAGCGTGGGCGAGGCGGCGGCGGTCGAGGGCATCATAACGGGGCTGCGGCGGGACTATCCAGGGCATCGGATCGTGCTTACGGTCACCACCAAAACCGGGCATTCCTTTGCTCGGCAGAAGTATCGCGATAGTGCTCTGGTCCTCTGGTCGCCACTGGATCTTAGCATTGCGGCGGACAAATTCGTCAGGGCCATCCGTCCCGCGATCTATATTGTCGCGGAAACCGAACTGTGGCCGAACCTCTTTGTGCGTCTTTCTCAGGACCGCGTGCCTATCGTGATAGTGAACGGCCGTATCTCCGACAGGGCCTTTCCGAAGTACCGGTTTGCCAGGAAACTGCTGCAGAACACTCTTCGAAGGGTGAAAATCTTTGGTATGCAAAGCCGCCTGGATGCCGAGCGGATCATCGAGATGA
>JBELAB010000075.1:0-9312 GCA_049509275.1 Syntrophobacteraceae bacterium
GCCGGGGTTGCGCGATTCGATTCCGAGTTCAACTACTCGGTTACGGGCGAAACCCATAACAGCCCATCCAACATGGAGGCCTATGGCGGCGCTCTGACAGGAATCGTCGGAATTTACCGCGATATAATGGGTACCGGAAAGGGATCGCGCCTTGTTGCGGGTCTTTACGGCTATTGCGTGGGGCCCCGCGACTACAACGGGCCGCTCAAGCCGCACCTTCATCCAAGGCGGCTGCTCGACGGGATTGTGGAAGGGGTAAAGGACGGCGGGAATAAGCACGGGGTGCCTACGCCTTTTGGAAATCTGTTTTTTCATCCCTCCTATCTCGGCAAATGCCTGGTGTTCGTGGCCTCGCTCGGAATCATGCCGCGTGAAATCAAGGGCAAGCCGGTCGAACTCAAGCGACCGGGGAAAGGCGACCTCATCGTCATGTGTGGAGGCCGCGTGGGAAAAGACGGAATTCACGGGGTTACGGCCTCGAGTGAGAGCTACGGCGCGAACACCCCTGCCGGGCATGTGCAGATAGGCGACCCTTACACTCAGAAAAAAATGGCTGATTTTCTTCTCGAAGCGCGCGACGAAGACCTGATTACGTTCATTACCGACAACGGGGGCGGCGGGCTTTCTTCTTCCATAGGGGAATCGGCGGGGCTGGCCGGAGGCGCTTATGTAGAGGTGGACAAGGTGCCTCTGAAGTATGAAGGCCTCGATGTATGGGAGATATGGGTATCGGAATCCCAGGAGCGAATGAGCGTGGCGATCAGGCCCGAGAGCCTGGACAGGTTCATGGAGCTTTCGCGAAAACACGAAGTCGAAAGCACGGTGATCGGCAACTATGAAAATACGGGGAAGCTGCGCCTGAGTTATGGAGGCAAGATTTGCGCATATCTGGATCTAAGCCTTTTTTCGGAGGATTTCCCCCAGTGGGATTTCGATGCCGAATGGCTTTCACCCAAGGCACGCGGCCTGGCCGAACCGGCGCTGGCCGAACCCGCCGACTACGGCAGGCTCCTGCACGCCCTGCTTGGCGCCCCCAATCTGAGCAGCCGGGAGTGGATCGAGCGGCAATACGACCACGAAGTGCAGGGCGGCAGCGCGATCAAGTTCATGACGGGAAGGGACCGGGACGTTCCAAACGATGCCGCTGTAATCCGGCCCGTCCTTGGCACAAACAGAGGTCTTGCAGTCGCACAGGCCCTTGCGCCCACTTACTCGGAAATAGATACCTACCACATGGCGGCGGCGGTAATCGATGAGGCGGTAAGGCGCATCCTGGCGGTTGGCGGCAGGCTGGACGAAATCGGGGGCGTGGATAACTTCTGCTGGCCGAACATTCAGTACGATCGGGTCCTGAATCCGGACGGACGCTACAAAGCGGCGCAGCTTGTGCGCGCAAATCTCGCGCTTCGCGACCTGTGTCTTGCGTACGGCATACCGCTCCTTTCGGGAAAAGACAGCATGTATGTGGACGGATATCTTCCGGGCGCATTCGGCGAGCGGCACAAAGTGAGCGGTCTTCCCACGATGCAGTTCACTGCGACGGGGATCGTTGCGGATGTGCTCAAATCACAGACATTGGAGGCGAAATCTTCCGGCGACCTGGTATATGTGCTCGGGATCACCCGGAACGAACTTGGGGGTTCGGCCTATTACGACCTTTTCGGGTATACCGGGCTCAATGTGCCGAAAGTGGAGGGCTTCGCCGATCCAAATGAGCTGGAACCCGAGAAATCCAAATCTCTTTTGAGTCTTTATAAAGCTGTCGAGAGGGCGATATCTTCAGGGTTTGTCGCCTCGTGTCACGGAATTTACCGTGGCGGGCTGGGAGTCCACGCTGCTATGACGGCCATCGGCGGTCGTTTCGGTTTGACTGTCGAACTGGGGAAGACACCCGTTTTAGCCGATGAGAGCGTTCGGGACGACCAGGTCCTTTTCAGCGAATCCTGCGGGCGATTCCTGGCGACCGTACCCAAAGGCTGTGCCGGGGAGTTTGAGGGTATCTTCTATGGATTGCCTTATGGATTGGTCGGCGAAGTGACTGAAAATCCCGAACTGGTGATTTTCGGCAAATCCGGACATGAGGTCCTTAGAGAAAATATTTTCCTGCTGCGCAAATCCTGGATGGGAAATTAATTTTAAGTCAATGAATTCAGGAGGGGCAACCCGTTGATGGAAAATCCAATGGTTGGAATCATAATGGGGAGCGACTCGGACATCTCTGTCATGGAGCATGCTGTCCGGCTGCTCGAAGAATTCGAAATACCCTGCGAAATGAAAATTCTTTCAGCTCACAGGACGCCTGATGAAGCCGCCGAGTACGCGAAAGGACTGGCGGGCCGAGGCATTAAAGTCCTGATAGCCGGGGCCGGCTGGGCCGCCCACCTGGCAGGCGTTTGCGCCGCTCAGACTACCATACCGGTTATCGGGGTGCCGATCGACTCATCGCCACTCAACGGGATGGACTCCCTTCTTTCAACAGTCCAGATGCCCCCCGGCGTCCCCGTGGGCACAATGGCCATCGGGAAAGGCGGCGCCTACAACGCGGCAGTTTTCGCTGTGCGGATTCTTTGTCTTCTCGATCCCGGGCTTGCCCGGCGATACGCTTCCTTCCGGGAAGAAATGGCCGAAGAGGTAATTTCGAACCGCAACCGGGAGCTTCAGGAATATCTGGCAAAGCGGGCATCGGGATAAGAACCGGCTTGTCTAGAGCACATGATAAACCGGAACGCCCAAATGTTCGGCCTTTTGGGACGCACGCACGATAACCTCTTCGGTCCCGCGGGTCATGTCATGGCGGCAGAGGTCCTCTATCGGAACGAAACGGCATTCGTCCGCGTCGGTTCCGGCGCTAAGGCGTCCTCCGATGACCTCGCAAAGAAAATCGAGAAGAATGTAGTGGTACTCGATTCGGCCTTCCTGGTCAAAAATGACGCGGTCGAGCGCGGCCACAAGATCAATTACCTTGACTTCGAGTCCAACCTCTTCGAGGACCTCTCTGCGGACCGAGGCCTCGAGGCTCTCGCCCAATTCAACGAGTCCTCCGGGAATCGACCATTTGCCCAGGGCAGGCGGATGGCCTCTTTTTACCAGCAGGACATCGGTTCCCCGGAATATGATTGCCCCCACTCCGGCGTAGGGCCGTTTAGGGTAACGTCTGTTCATGTGATCTCCGATCTTCGACCGACGATTGGCCTTGACGAAAATTGGATGCGTGATATTTTTAAGGTTCAGCCAATTGCGCTACTTATATCAGAGGACCGTAAACAAACATTATTGAGAATGCGGGCATGGGCAACCCCATGCCGGACCTGCTTTTTTCGCTGAAGCCTTCGTCCATCAGGCAAAATCCGCTAAAGTCAGTCTTGTCCCTGCGCAGTTTGCCGGAGAATTCTCCATGAGGTATTTTGCAGTATTATTGCTGGCGCTTTTTTGCTTTACCTGGCACGTTTCTGCGGCCACACCTCAGGAACAGGCCCCGGCCAAGGCCGAGGCGGTCCAAAAGCTCAGCCTCAAACAGGCGTTGATGTGCGAGCGGGTCGAGAACCTTACGCCGGTTGGCCCCGGTCTGGTATTCTCCGTCTCGACGGGCCAGGTTTGTTGCTTTACATCCTTCGATCCGGTACCACAGCATACCGCCATCTACCACAGGTGGTTTCGCCGCGACGAGCTGAGCACCCAGACCCGGCTGCGCCTGTATCCGGCAAAGTGGTCCACCTATAGCGTGATCCAGCTCCGCGAAACCGATAAGGGACCGTGGCGGGTTGAGATAATAGACCAAAACGGGCGTGTTTTCGACGTACTGCGATTCAGCATAGTGGATTGAAGACCAGAGCTTTCTCATGAACCGTTTTCTTGCATTCATATCAACCATCCGATGGCAGGATATAGTCGATATATTGATAAACAGCTATATCCTTTTGCGGGTGTATGTCCTTTTTCAGGGTACCAATGCCCTTCGCGTGCTGGTGGGCATAACCTCGTTGTGGCTGGCTCAGGAGGTTGCGGCCAGCATCGGCCTGATTCTCACCAGTTGGGCAATACGCGGCATAACGGCGGCCGCTGCCATTATCATAATTGTAGTGTTCCGCAATGAAATCCGTTCGGCCCTGCAGGTGCGTAATATAAAGACATTTCTGTGGGGCTTTCCAAGCAGAGAACAGCAAACGCCCATTGACGTCGTAGCGGACAGTGTCTTTCAGATGGCGAAAAAACGGATCGGGGCGCTGATTGTTTTTCCAGGGAACGAGGACCTGGGCGAGAAAATCCACGGAGGAATCCCATGGAACGGCCAGGTCTCAAACGAAATGCTGATGAGCGTCTTCTGGCCTAACAATCCCGTCCATGACGGAGCGGCCGTAATCGAGGGCGGGCAGATCACCGAGGTGGGGGTCCTTCTGCCTCTTTCGCACAGGCAGGACCTTCCATCCGAATACGGGACCAGGCACAGGGCGGCGATAGGGCTTGCTGAAGCGGCCGATGCGCTTGTTATCGTGGTGTCCGAGGAGCGGGGCAGCGTGAATGTGGCCAAAGACCGCAGCCTCACCCCGATGCTGGACAGTCAGATGCTGTCTCAGGTTTTGAAAAACCATCTCAAAATGCCCGACATCAGCCCCGCTCGTCAGCGCGAACGGGAAAGACTAAAGCTGGTGGCGGCCGGCTGTATTTCTTTCCTTATAATGGCCGGAATTTGGTTCGGCTTTACCCGCGGGCAGGATACCATCATAGCCCTGAACGTACCCATTGAATACGTCAACAGGCCGGCAAATTACGATATTCTGGATACCTCTGTCGATGAAGCGCGCCTCCAGCTCTTAGGTTCAGGCGCCCTCATAAAGTCGCTCGCGCCGGGGCAGGTGGGAGTGCGGGTGGACTTGAGCAAAGCAGCCGAAGGCCGGAATACCTTCACCATTACACAGGATGATATTATTCTGCCTCCGGGTGTTTCCCTCAACAGGATACATCCGGCCACAATAGATGTGACCCTGGATATCCCGGCCACCAAGGAGCTTCCCATCCAGGTGGATTGGACTGGCCGCCTGCCTGAAAATACCGCTTTGATGAAGGTGAGCGTCTCGCCGGAAACGGTGAAGGTGGTTGGCGGAAGCAAGACCCTCGAGAAGGTGAACACGGTTTACACTCCTCCGGTGCGGCTTGACACTCTGTCCAAATCGGGGTCCTTCACTCTACCGATAGTCCTTTCCCCGCCATCGCTCAAGCTGGCGCCATCCTTCTCCGACCGTGTAACGGTGCACTATCTGTTGGAAGAAAGAAATCCATCGGGAAAGAAATAGGATAGATTGACGGACGAATTAATGTATTGTTATACTAACAGTAATAAGAGAGGTATAACAATATGGCAAGCATCAAAACAGCGGTCTCTATTGAAAAATCTTTATTTGAGCGGGCTGAAACCATTGCCCGTGAAATGAAGATGTCACGCTCAGGCCTTTTTGCATTGGCATTGGAAGATTTTATTGGCCGCCGCCGGAACGAAGAGCTTCTAAGGCTCATCAATGACGCCTGCCGGGATGAACCCGATGAGGACGAACAGTCGCGTCTTCGCGGGATGGGCCGCAAGTATCGCAAAGTGGTGGAGGATGAATGGTAATAAGGCAGGGGGACATCTTCTGGATCGAACTCGATGAGCCTTCAGGCTCCAACCCCGGCTACACCCATCCTCATGTTGTCGTGCAAAACGATGTATTCAATCGTAGCCGCATCAACACGGTAATTGTCTGCGCCCTGACATCCAATCTCAAGCGAGCCGCCACACCGGGAAACGTCCTGCTTGAACCTGGAGAAGCGAACCTTCCGAAGCAGAGCGTAGTGATAGGGTCACAGCTTTTTACAGTGGATAAGACCGATTTGCGTGACCTCATCGGAACACTTTCAAGCGGGCGGGTCCGGCAGATTGTCCATGGAATCAGGCTGGTCATTGAACCTCGTGAGCTCGGATAGTGATTACGTATGGATCTGTGCGGGAGGTGCCGGGCGACCGGCATCCCCACTGCGATGTCCGACCCTCCCCGGGTCCCTTCCTGCTCAGCGCCGGCAGAATCTCAACAAACGAGATCGGTTCAGCAAACTGTTGCTGAATATCAGCCGGCAGGACGCAATGCACTGATCCTCTTCAATTAACCCCTGCCAGGTAGTGGGTCATTTTGATTTTCTTTCCCTCTTGACTGCTTGAGTGGTCATGCTAAAATCTGGAGCATGACAAAAAAATCCAAAACACCCCGCGACATAAACCAGCTTGCCGCTTTCATAGCGGAGCAGACTACCGCTGATCCTAAACCGGATCAGTCCGCAGAACCACAAAAAAATCCTGCCGCCGTGGAGCTTGGCCGTTTAGGTGGGAAAAAGGGCGGAAAGGCCAGAGCGGAAAAGCTCACGCCTGAACAACGGAAAGAGATTGCCAAGAAAGCGGCAAGAGCGAGGTGGGGAAAGTAAATCATTCGATCTTTTTAGGTAAACGCATTTTGCTTTTTATTTCATCGACTACTTCATCAAAATCAGATTTAAACTCTAAATCCTGTATCACCCTAAATTTTTCATATTCTTCCAATGCATGACGTTCAGCAGCATCTCTTTTCACCATACCAAAATTTTTTAACACTTCGTAAGTATTGAAATCCAAGAAGCCGTCTAGTCGTTCCGCCCAATCCTTCATGGTCATTGTTTTATGCCTTCTTGCGAAGTTTTCAGCCATGTCTAAATACATACTAACCAAACGGTTCAATTCCTCTAATTCTTCCGGGTTTAGATAGTTTTTGCCTACGGTCACATCAAGTTTAGTGATTTTCCCCTTTTTCCCCATATTTTTGAATGAATAAAGCCCCATATTGGGCTTTGTGGCATCCGCTCTTAGCTCGATCAGTTCTGCCGATGTATGCCGATGTATGGCATAATGGAGCTTGTCTTGAACATGAGCGTAGAATTGCTGTGTGATTGGAGAATCTTTGTCATAATCCATACTGCACTGGCAATAAATGTCGGTTATTTTTTGGTAGAACCTTCTCTCGGACGCACGGATCTCCCTAATCCGCTCAAGTAATTCATCAAAATAATCTTTTCCAAACAGCCCATTGCCCTGCTTTAACCGATCGTCGTTCAGCGCAAACCCCTTTATCAAAAACTCTTTTAAAATGGTTGTTGCCCATACCCTGAACTGAGTTGCCCTATATGAATTAACTCTATAACCTATCGAAATTATTGCATCTAAATTGTACATTTTGTAATTGTACGTTTTCCCATCTGGACCAGATAGTAAAAAATCCTTACATACTGCCGATTCTGTAAGTTCGCCAGATTCGAAGATATTTTTCAAATGTATGGTTACATTTTCCCTGGAGGTATCAAAAATTTCAGCCATCCCTTTTTGTGATGCCCATACCGTTTCTTCCCCTAGCACAACCTGAACCTTGATGCTTCCGTCCGAAGATGAGTAAAACATAAAATTTGTTTGCGCAGGTGCCAATACATTTAATTCTCGTTCGGGAGATTCAATTTGTTGGCGCGGAATAGACGGAGTAGGCGCTAGAATAAAATCATCAGCTCTGAGTTCAATTCCTCTTTCTACCGCTAGTGACAAGAGTTTGCCGTGCCATCTGCCGGGAATAGTTCCTGTTTTCACCCAATACCCAACCATGCTTTGCCCCTTGCCGAGTAAGGCCGCCAACGCCGTTTGGCCGCCAAACCTATCTACTATTGCTTTTGCTATATTCATTTAAACCTCCTCCCAATTATCAAATATTATGTTGACATAATAACGTTATTCCCTAAAATTGCAACAAAAAAACAAGTTTTTTGTTTGTTATCGAATATTATGCTTGGCAATGCTTACACGCTCAAGGATAAGGTCATTATGGATCTAACAACTTGAGCGGGAGAGACACCATGAACAGACTGAGCCTTGAAAAGAGAACACAGATTCTAAAATGCCTGGTTGAAGGAAACTCAATCCGATCAACCGCACGTATCTGTGATGTGGTCAAAAACACCGTCATTAAGCTCTTATGCGAAGTGGGCGAAGCCTGTTCAAAGTACCAGGATGAACAATTGAGAAACCTTTCCTGCAAACGCATTCAGTGTGATGAGATTTGGTCATTCCTTCACTCCAAAGAGAAAAATGTACCTGATGATAAGAAGGGTCAAATTGGTTGGGGCGATCATTACACCTGGACCGGCATTTGCGCTGATACAAAGCTGATGGTGTCCTGGATGGTGGGGAAAAGAGATTATCCTACCGCAACCGTTTTTATGAACGATCTGGCTTCTAGGCTGTCAGGCAGGGTTCAACTCACCACTGACGGGCATAATGTGTACCTCAATGTTGTGGATGAGGGTTTCGGCCTCGACATAGATTACGCGATGTTGGTTAAAACCTACGGAGAAAGTAGTGAGCAAAAAGTAGAGAAGCGTTACAGCCCCGCAAAGTTTGTGAGCAGTGAGAAGAAGGTCATTAAAGGCGATCCCGACCCGAAATACATTTCCACGTCCTATGTAGAACGGCAGAACCTCACAATGCGTATGGGAATGCGCCGATTTACCCGCCTGACCAATGGCTTCTCGAAGAAAGCGGAGAGCCTGGCGCACGCAGTATCGTTGCACTTCATGTATTATAACTTCGTTCGGATTCACCAGAGCTTGCGGGTTACTCCGGCAATGGAGGCGGGCATTGCGGACCATCTTTGGACATTGGAGGATGTTGCGAGATTGACCGACTGAGAGATGTTATCAATCAATCTTCTTTCGGACATACACTGTTTATAGTAAAAGATCCTTTGTTTGTAGTTCCAGGGAAAACAGCTACCCATGCTTCTAAATAGGCCGCCCTGTCGTTAATAATCTCAAAAACTAAGTCGTAATGACCGGAATCGAATCTGAACCCGCAGCCCTCTTTAAGCGTAACGGCCACCCCGATTGCGTTCTGGCCGCGCACCCCATCAAAGTTACCACCTATCGAAAAGACTATTTTCGGTGGTGACTCATCAATTTTGAATTCTGCAAGTTTGACAATAAAGCAAGGAGGCGAAGGGCAAGGACCAATAGAGAATTGTTCACCAACGTTTTTAGGAATATGGTATTTCGCTAAGTATTTTATGTGCGGATCAGTCTCGGAAAATAGTGTGGGTTTCTTTGCATTCTGTTCTAGTTGTGGTCGCACTCCCGGTAGTGGCGGGTTTGGCTGAATCCACCATGAAAACGAAACCAATAAAATGCCCAAAAGCAAGCAGGGCATGATACTAGAACGAACGCCCCTGCCTGAGCGATAAACCCCAAAGACCCCCACAAAGAACGCAGCGGCCAAGA
>JBELAB010000076.1:0-9292 GCA_049509275.1 Syntrophobacteraceae bacterium
TGGCAGGCTCCTTCATTTAGGCCTGCAATGAGGTTTTTTAAAGGGCGGGTAATACAGCGCATAATAAAAAAGCATGCTAATGCGCCAAGACCAACGAAGATGGCAGTGAGAACAGCCGCAATTAGTTTCGCCCGTTCCGCTACAGCTCCGATATCGCTTCCCGTTTCAGCCATCCTCTTGCTGCTCTCACTGGAAAAATCTTTCGCTGTCTGCTCGAGCGCGTGGATTGCGTCTTTGTAATGAACAATTGCAGCATTACCCTCCTGGGGCGTTCTTATCCGGCCTTCCTTAATCTCGTTGAAAATCTTTGTGAAACCATCTTCGTAGCTGGCCAGATGGGTCCTCATTGTTTTGACATTATTCTTGTCCTTCTCTAGAGCGGCCGTCGTTTCGATAACGTTTAGCCTGGCGTGTAGATGCTCTCTTTCGCCCCTCCACTGTTCCAAGTATTTTGCCACTGTTTCCTTTGAGTCGATATTGAGAAAGATGTCTTTTTCGAATCTCCTCAAGAGGAGGACGTCGGACCTGGCGCACTCGGCATGTTCGAGAAGGGCCGCATCCGTACTCAACAAGGTTCTAAATGCCTGGGAGATATTATGGACACTGTAATAACACGTCAGACCCACGGCAATCGAAACAAACAGCACGGCGCCAAAACCGAATGCCAATCTCTTGCCGATTGTCAGCCTTGATCCTTTCATCCCGTGGCTCCTTGCTTGAGCAGAGTAAGTGCAGGCAGTCCTCATAAAAGTTATCGGCTTCGTGAGGTCAAACTTTAGAAAAATGCTGTAAGGAGAGAATTGTGCGGGTACTTCGGCAAGTTCCTATGGTTTCGAGATTCCGAAAAGTGAAATGCTCCTTTTGCCCGGGAGACTTACTATTTCGTTTTTTATAAGCAGGTACTTTGGATGAGTTTACGGCGCAAATTTACGACAAAGTCCTGCGCATTTGTAAGAATTGACCTGGCGGTGAGAGAGCCCCGGTCGGCCAGCTTGTTTGCCGCGAACTCAGACATATCTATGACAAAGAAATATACGGGGCGGACCGTGCCGTTATCCATCACCCTGTATGAAGGAGTCATGTTTCCGACCGCAATGGAATGAAGCTGGGTAGCCATTGCGATTACCGTGGTCGCCTTTCGGGCCAGCGCACGCATTGCATCCTGGGCTTGACCGGAGTCTGCGATGACTTCGGGCATGGGGCCGTCGTCCCGGATGGAACCGGCAAGTACGAACGGCGCCCCTCGCTTCACAAGAGAAGCCATAATTCCGTCTTTAACCATCCCCTTTCCGACGGCTGCTTTGATTGATCCGATCTCCCGAATCATGTTGATCGCGTCCAGGTGCTTATAGTGGCCCAGTTGGGCGTGTTTTTTCGTGTAAATGTCCTGTCCGAGTGCGGTGCCGAAGATCGCAGCCTCGACATCGTGAGTCGCCAGGGCGTTTCCGGCGAGAACTCCGTGGACGAACCCATCGTCGATAAGGGCGGCCAGGGAATCGCGCGAGTCCTTGTCGAAGGCCACTGCCGGGCCAAGCACCCAGAGCAGGAATCCGTTTTCGCGATCGTGTTGGAGCACGTTATAGAGTTCGTCGTAGTCATATGAAAAAGAAGTCTCGCGGGATATCCGCGTCCGAAAGGCAAACTTTTCCGAAACCGCGTATTCCCATCCGAAAGCCTCCACATGGACGAAGATACCGTCTTGCCCATTTTCGTTCCGGCCGCATGCGACAAGATCTCCGGGCTCGAGAAGGCGGAATTCCCGGACATCGACCGTGCCGCTGCGCCCCAGCACCGCCACACAGTCCATGCGCGAGTCCTTTGGAAGGACCCATTGTCCCTTGCAGAGCTGAAAAAATTCAGGGTATATGGAGGTTGCGTGATAGCCTTGCGGGGCGACGCCGGCCCTTTGGACTTCTTTGAATTGCACCGCTGGAGCGTCATTTAGAGGTGGTAGAGTGAAATCGGGCGGACGAAATTCCGGCAGCTTAAATGATGACATTTCATTATTCTAAATTATTTGGTTGGCCCCGGAGTTTTGCCTCCCTGTAAAAACTGAGGAAGTAGTCCATGGCGGATATATAGCCAAGGACAAGCGAAATCCACAGGAAGGCGGTTCCGATCATGGTAAGCGTGGTCTGAATCCCCTGAATCGCCGGCAGCAGAAAGACAAGCGCCAGGGTCTGAGAAATCATCTTGTTTTTCCCCATTCGGCTGGGGTTGATGATCAGCCCGTGTCCGGCGGCAATCGAGCGCAGGCCGGTTATACCTATCTCACGGCCGACTATGAGGAAAACCAGCCATGCGTGAACTTTTGGAATCAGCATTATGAGCACGGCTGTGGTGAGCAGCTTGTCGGCCAGCGGGTCGAGCAGCTTTCCAATGGAGGTAACCGTATTCGAGCGCCGAGCCAGGACGCCGTCCAGCAAATCGGTAAGCGCGGCGATGCAATAGACCATAAAAGCGATATTTTGCGAAAAAGCGGAGGAGGGAGGTATCAGCAGCGTCACTATGACCGGTATGGTGGCCATCCTGAAATAGGTCAGGACGTTGGGCAAAGTCGTGAGGCTTTTCCTTGAGAGGTCGCTTCGGTTCAAAACGATCATAAACTCAAACTTTCAAGCTTCCCTGTGCTGTCTTTGCGGCTTCCCGCCGCCTCCGGATTAGTACCGGTACCGATCATAAAAGTCCATAACTGTCTTAACATAAATTTGGGTTTCGTCAAAAGGCGGAATTCCTCCGTGTTTTGTCACCGCTTCCGGACCCGCATTGTAGGCGGCCAGCGCAAGGGCCGTGTCGTTGCCGAACCGGTCGAGCATCATCCTGAGATACCTTGCTCCACCGTCGATATTCTGCCGGGGATCGAAAGGATTGAGCACGCCGAGGTCACGCGATGTGTCGGGCATGAGTTGCATCAAGCCCATTGCGCCTTTTGGGGATACCGCCTGCGGATTGAAACCCGATTCAGCGAGGATCATCGCCTTAACCAGGTTGCAATCCAGGCCGTAAAGCTTGCATGTCAGCTTTATGTGCGGATCATAAGCAGCCTGATTGGGCAAACTTATCAGGCGGGAAAAAAATCCCGGCTGAAATCCCCGGGATGTCGTGTATTTTGGGAAATATTTCTGGAAGGCCGCTTCGGTCAAAGGCGGCAGACTCACATCGGTTGAATGCTCATAGGTGGGGGTATTGGTGTAATGAATTGCGCCGTCCCTATCGATATACTTGAAGATTTCCGCACAGAGGATCATCGGGCAGGCAACCGTCAAAATAATGCCAAGCGCAGCGAAGAAGAGATACCGAGTCCCCGTTGAAATTCGCTTCATAACCCCTCCTGTTGACATACCACAATTGCCTGGGCTCTATTCTTCTACTTTTTTCCAATCTTGCAAGAATTTTTCTATTCCCAGATCGGTCAATGGATGGCGCGCAAGTTGTTCAATGACCTTGTATGGAACAGTGGCAATATCCGCGCCTAAACGCGCGGCGGTAAGCACATGCAAAGGATTCCTGACGCTGGCGACTATAACTTCGGTTTCAAAAAGGTAATTCGAGAATATATCGAGAATTTCGCGAACCAGGCTCATGCCCTCCTGGGATATGTCGTCGAGCCTGCCGACGAACGGGCTGATATAGGTTGCCCCGGCCTTGGCGGCAAGAAGCGCCTGAAGGGGAGAGAATACCAACGTTACATTTGTTTGAATCCCTTCGCCGGACAGTGTTTTTACGGCCCTGAGTCCCACAGTGGTCATGGGGATTTTCACGACGACGTTGGGGTCTATTGCGGAAAGTTCCCGGGCTTCCCCCAGCATGCCCTCCAGGTCGCAGCACACACCCTCGGCGCTCACCGGACCCTGTACAATCTCACATATCTTTCGGATATGGCTTTTAAAGGCGTCCCTGCCGGCGATTAGTTCTTTTGCTATAAGGCTGGGGTTAGTCGTTACCCCGTCCAGGACCCCCAGATCATAGGCGTCTTTTATTTCGTCAAGATTGGCCGTATCTATAAAGAATTTCACAACGGACTCCCGCTAAAAGTGTTGTCTTAATCGCGGCTTCGGCTTTTGAGATACTTGTCGTAACATTGCTCGCTGCAAAAATGGATCACATGGCCTTCAACCACCCCTTTTACCCCTTTTTGTTTCAAGAAATAAGCCCCGCATTGAGGATCGCGGATAAGTTCGGCGTCGGAAACAGGCCCGGGCGCCTTGTCCCGTGGACCTGAGGGGGCAAAAAACGCCTTGCCGATCTTTTTTACAAGAAAGTAGGCGATCCACACTAGTACGGCGTAGACAAAAAAACGTCCCATCTCACATTTCCAGTTTTTGAATTTCCTGCCTATCATCGAGTTCAAGAATTCGATTCATCATTTGATGAACCGAGAGCCCAAGTCCCGGATGCACCCAGTCAGGTTCAATTTCGGCCAGGGGCGCCAGAACGAAGAGACGTTTGCTCATCATCGGATGAGGCACCTTAAGCAGTGGCAGATCGAGTTGTATATTTTCATAGAAAACAAGGTCCAGGTCCAGGGTCCTCGGACCACATTTTACCGTCCGGACCCTTCCGAAGCTCTTTTCCACCTCGATCATGAGTTCGAGGAGCGCCTGCGGCTCGAGCCCGGTCTGCAAAAGGACGGCCGCATTGATAAACCGGTCCTGCTCCACCGGCCCAACGGGGCTGGTTCTGTAGAGCGACGAAGTCCTCAAGACATTGATCGCCGGGTGTTTTCGCAACACTTCAAAAACCTCCCGGCATATTCGGACCGAGTCCCCCTGGTTACTACCTACTGCGATTGCGGCTTTTTTCACCTGAGAACCGATTTTCCAGATCGAGTTTACAGATTCGCTCAACAGCCTCCCGAATGCGCTCCCTGGGAACGGTGAGCGCCATTCGCACATAGCCTTCGCCGGGATCGCCAAACCCGCTGCCGGGAGTGGTCACTATGCCGGCCTCGCGAAGTAGAAGGGACGTAAAATCCCTCGAAGTGCAGCCCGGTGGGTTTGGGCACCACACATAGAATGTGGCCTTTGGGACTTGCGGATGAAGTCCTGCCTTTTTGAGACCTGCAATGAGAATATCGCGCCTTTCCTGATAAATGTTCTGCATATCTGCAACCGGCCCCTGGTCGCCCTCCAGCGCCGCGATGCCGGCCCACTGGACGGCGTTGAAGGCGCCCGAGTCGATGTTGCTCTTTATACGGCCAAGAGCCTCGATCACGGATCTGTTGCCTACCGCAAACCCCAGCCGCCATCCGGTCATGTTGTAGGTCTTCGACAGAGAATGAAACTCTACTCCAACCTCCTTTGCGCCGGGGACCTCAAGGAAGCTCATCGGACGATACCCGCCGAAAGCCATTTCAGAATAAGCTGCGTCATGGCAAACGATTATTCCATACTGCGCGGCAAAGACTACGACCCGCTCGTAGAAGTCCCTTCCGGCCGTAGCGCCGGTAGGATTATTCGGATAGTTTATGAACATAAGCCGCGCGCGCGCGGCCACTACGGGCGGAATGGCGTCCAGGTCCGGCAGGAACCCGTTTTTTTCGAGGAGCGGCATGAACCATGAGTCGCCGCCCGCGAACATGACGGCAACATGATACACGGGATAGGCTGGAGAAGGGGTCAGCGCCAGGTCTCCCGGGTTGATGAATGCAAGCGGCAGGTGAGCCAATCCCTCCTTGGAGCCTATCAGGGTGAGCACCTCGCAGAGCGGGTCCAGTTCGACTCCGAATCTTCTCTTGTACCATTTGGCCACGCTTACCCGGAAGTCGTCCATACCCGAGTAGGAAGGATACTGGTGGTTGGCCGGGTCTTTTGCCGTTTGAGCCAGTCTTTGGATTATATGAGATGGAGTCGGTAAGTCGGGATCGCCCACCCCGAGGTTGATTACGTCAACTCCCCCGGCGATCAGTTCGGCCTTGAGCCGGTCGATCTCAGCAAAAAGATAGGGTGGAAGCCGGCGTAAGCGTTCAGCTTCTACAACTGTCATTGAAACCTCCCTGACGGAGATCAGACGACGGAGGAAGGATTTCCGTGCTCCGCTTTCCGCATTCCGTCCTCCGCTATTTGATACCGAGCACATCGCCCATGTCGTAGAGCCCCGCGGGCCGGCCGATGACCCATCTGGCGGCGCGTATCGCTCCCCTGGCGAAATTGTCGCGGCTGTGGGCGCGATGAACGATCTCCATCCTTTCGCCAAGGGAGGCGAAAATGACGGTATGCTCGCCCACGATGTCGCCTCCTCGAACGCTCTGAATTCCAATCTCAGGCACGGTACGCTCTCCGATCATTCCGCGCCTCCCATAGACCCCAACCTGCCCGAGGTCTCTGCCGAGGGCCCCGGCGACAATTTGCCCGAGCTTGATGGCCGTACCGCTTGGCGCGTCTTTCTTGAACCGATGGTGGGCTTCCACTATCTCTATGTCGCAACTGTCTCCGAGCAGCCTTGCCGCTTCGGCCACCATTTTGAACATAATATTGACACCGACGCTCATGTTGGGAGAAATTACACATGAGACCGCGCTCGCAAGCCCGGCGGCCTCATCGAGCTGTTCGCGTGCAAATCCGGTCGAGCCTATGACCATGGATATACCGCGAGCCGATGCGGCTCTGAGGTGTTCGAGCGACGATGAAGCGGTGGTAAAGTCGATTATCACCTCGGCGTACTCCAGCACATCTTCGATTCTCCCCCCGATCGTCTTACCGGTGGGGCTGCCTCCGATCGCTTCGGCCAGATCTTTTCCAACCAGAGGGTGCCGTGAAAACTCAAAGCCGCCTGCCAACTCGATCCCCTCGGTCTGGCAGAGGAGCTGGGCGAGCCTGGAGCCCATTCTTCCCGCAATTCCAGCAACCGCTGCGCGTACCATCTTATGCCTCCGTTCACCGCACTTTCACATTGAGTTCGTGGCCAGGGTCCGGGGCGCAGTCAGGCCATGGTCCTTTTTCGGCCTATTAAGGCAGAAGACCCTGAGCTTCGAGAACTTTCCTCAGGCGCTTCTTGTTGTCTTTACCCATAGTTACCAGCGGGAGCCTCACCTCTTCGGACTTTATTTTCTTCATCATGGCCAGGGCGGCTTTGACCGGGGCCGGATTGGTCTCGGTAAAGAGGCCGTGAAGCAGGGGCAGGAGCTTGTAATAAAGCCTCCGGGACTCTTCAAACTTACCGTCGAAAAACAGATTGCAAAGATCGGCCATTTCCCGCGGAGCAACATTTGATACAACCGATATAACCCCTTTGCCTCCAACGCACATCAGTGGGAACGTGAGGTAATCCTCCCCGGAGACAACGATGAAATCGTCGGCGCACAGGGCGATTATGTCCGTGATCTGCTTCATTGATCCGGAAGCTTCCTTAACGCCCACAATGTTGTCAATCTTTGACAGGCGCGCGATTGTGGCAGGTTCGATGTTGGAAGCCGTACGGCCCGGTATGTTGTACATAATGATCGGAATATCGACAGTTTTGGCTACCTTCTCAAAATGCCGATAAAGTCCTTCCTGCGTCGGCTTGTTATAGTAAGGGCTTATCATGAGGGCTGCGTCGGCGCCTGCATCTTTCGCATGGCCGGTCAGCGAGATAGCCTCCACGGTACTGTTGGAGCCTGTTCCTGCAATGACCGGAATGCGTTTTGCCGTCTGTTCGACTGCGATTTCAATCACCCGCCTGTGCTCCTCATACGACAGGGTGGGCGATTCGCCGGTAGTCCCGCAGGGGACTATGCCGCAGGTTCCATTTGCGATCTGGAACTCGATAAGTTCTCTCAGTCCGGCCTCATCGACCTTACCACCTCTAAAAGGCGTAACAATCGCCGCTATTGCGCCGCCAATCATTGCAGCCTCCTTCCTACTTTCTCAAGGTCTCGTCCCAAAGTTCGGCGTCGTAAACCACCTTTGCATCGCCTTCCAAGTAAACGGCTGAGAAGTTTATTCCACCTTCATGTGAGATTTTCTCGAAGTGAATAACCAGCGTTTCCCCGCTCCTGGTCATCACTTCGACCGGAGAGACGACGAAATTCTTTGCCGCTGCGAGCAGGGCTGCCGCTATGGAGCCCGTGCCGCACGCGAGAGTTTCGGCTTCGACGCCCCGTTCGTAAGTCCTGATGGAAATGTGGCGGGGGTCACTGACAAAGACGAAATCGGCGTTGGAACCTGCCGGCTGAAAGCATTGGTGAAAGCGTATGCAACGTCCCAGCTCAAAGACATCCATCTGATCGAGTTGCGCCTGGGAGTCGGCGAAAAAGACTGCATGCGGGACCCCTGTATTGACGAAACTGAGGCGGAGAAGACCATCATCGAGTTGAACAGGGAAGTCAATTTCCATACCGTGGGGCTGGGGCATACGGACTTTGGCGCGATCGCCCGAGAGCTGCGCTTCGATAAGGCCGGCAAGCGTGTTGAAAGAGAGCCGATCCTTGTCTACTATACCGTTGAGCCGCGCGAACCGGGCCGCGCAACGGGCTCCGTTCCCGCACATCTCGGCTTCGCTCCCGTCGGCGTTGAAGAATTGCCACCGAAAATCAGCTTCGATATCATTTTCTATTAGAATCAGGCCGTCAGCCCCCACGGACACCTTTCTGCGGCAGGCAAGCCGGGCCAGTTCGCGTCCGCGCTCCTTTGTCAGCCTCAGTGCCCGATTGTCTATTATTATGAAATCGTTGCCGCTGCCGGTCATTTTCGTGAACCGGATTCGATGCCGGGTTTCAGACAATTGCGACTCCTATGTTCAGTGCTCACCTGCCCTGTTTAACCTGTAAAAAAATCCGGAATGGTTTCGGACTGCACCAGGTCTTCCCAGGTTTCCCTTTGCCTTATAACGAAATATTGCCCGCCTTTTACGAGCACTTCGGGAGCGCGCCGGCGCGAGTTGTAATTGGATGACATACTGAACCCGTATGCCCCGGCGCTCATCACAGCAAGATAATCGCCGGCCACCGTCATGGGGAGGCCGCGGTCTCTGGCCAGAAAGTCTCCGGACTCGCAAATGGGACCGACCACGTCGACGATTTCCGTTTCTTTTAGACTCCTGAAGACCGGCTGGATATAATGATAAGATCCGTAAAGGCATGGCCGGATCAGATCGTTCATGCCCCCGTCGGTTATGACGAAATTCTTTACCTGGTTCCGCTTTGTATAGAGTACTTTGGTCACAAGAATGCCGGCGTTTCCCACTATAACCCGGCCCGGCTCGAAAATCAGAGTGCAGTCGATATTTTCCATCTCGCCCAGGAGCGCACTTGCATATTCATGCGGCAGAGGGGGTGCTTCCTGGTCGTAAACTATACCGAGCCCGCCGCCCA
>JBELAB010000077.1:0-9288 GCA_049509275.1 Syntrophobacteraceae bacterium
GTAATTAATTCCTAGATTTCTAAATCCCTCAATTAATTTAATCCGGAAAAATGTGCATGGTCCGTGAGAAAAAATTTCCCGCACGCGCATTTCAGACTGGAAACGCGAAAACAGTAACCAATTTAAATAACTGCATTTTTTCAATAAACCCCTGCTGGTATCACTCTTGCTCGTTCATTGGGCGTCCAACTCGAACCATCGCTTACAACCTACTGTTAGAGGGGCTCATAATGTCAACAACGTCAACAACGTCAACAACGCCAACAACGCCAACAACGTCAACAACCAGCGCTCAGTCGATTTACGGCATCGGTTCCGGGCTCAGCACAGCCCCGAGTGCGACGGCCAGCAATGCCTCCGCGAACGCCTTGAACGCGAACTCTTTCATGACGCTGTTCCTCGCACAGTTGCAGAATCAGGACCCGACCAACCCGATGCAGTCTTACGAACTGGCCGCCCAACTCGCGCAGTTTACGACCGTTCAGGAGTTGAACCAGGCTGCGACGCTTTTGGGCAATCTTCAGCAATACACATCGGCCATAAATAATGCGCAGATTACATCGCTTGTCGGCCAGCAGGTTACCGCCCAAAGCAGCACAATCAACGTCGCTTCAGGCAGCCCATCCGCGCTCAACTACACGCTCTCGGCGCCCGCCACGGTCACCATGACCATAACGGACTCCAATGGCGCGACGGTCAATACTTTGAACCTCGGCTCTCAGAGCGCTGGCAGTTACAGCGTGCCATGGACGGGCACGGACTCGAGCGGGAACACGGTGGCCGACGGCGCCTACACCTGCAAGCTCACGGCAACAGGGTCCGACGGAACTTCCTCGACAGTTGTGACCGGCATCACCGGGCAGGTTTATTCATGCAATCTTAACAGTAACCCCCCGACATATATTCTGTCGGGACCGAACGGAATGCAGATTCCGGTGGCGAACGTCTTTGCGGTAACCGGTAAGAGCAGCACGAATTGAACAAAGTGAAATCCGGTGAGCGGGATTTGTGATCCGCTCAGCATGACACCCAATCCAGTAAAGGCATTGAAAACCACAATCCGATTAATCTATTTACAAACGGAAAAGGAGAAGCAAATGTCAGCATCCAACAGCTTGTACACAGCACTTGCAGGTCTAAATACCTTCAATACGGCCATCTCGGTCGCCAGCAACGACATCGCCAATGCGAATACCACGGGATTTAAATCCAGCTCGGTGGACTTCGGCCAACTTGTGAGTGGACTAACCGCATCTACAACCACTTGCAGCGGGACGGATTTCACGGCCGGTACGGCAATACAGACCGGGATCTGGTCGGATTTGATGATCCAGGGCAATGGATTTTTCGCCGTGGAAAATCCCACCAGCAGCTTAGTCTCTTACACCCAGGATGGATCGTTCCAGCTCAATTCGACCGGCTTTCTTGTCGATGCGAATGGTAACGAGGTACTCGACGACAAGGGAAAAGCCATTCAAGTTGCAACCCCTGGCGATTACACCAGTTTTGCCGTCGACCAGTTTGGGAATCTTACCGGGACCAATTCAAGCGGCACCCCAACCCCCCTCGGCGTCATCGGGATAACGACCTTCGCGAACCAAAATGGTCTCATCTCGACTGGGCAAAATGATTTCATTCCGGGCGCCAACGTCGGGACCACTACAACACAAGCGGCAGGGTCCGGCAATGCAGGCACGATAGCATCCGGATCGCTGGAAGGTTCAAACGTGGACCTGACCCAGGAGATGGTCAACCTGATCGACTACCAGAACGACTACCAGGCATGCTCCAAAGCCATCACAGCAGACAGCGGCAACCTCCAGGCAGCGGTGAACCTCATAAGATAAAGACAGGGCGATTTTCGGGAAAAATGGGACACAGGATCGGAAAGGCGGCTTCGGCCGCCTTTTTCATTATGGAAATCGCCATCCCCAGTCGCCCGGCCGGTATCCGAGCCCGCATTCCAGCCAGTACGTTGTAACATAAGGAAATCGAGGTCCCCCCTTTTCTAAAGAGGGTCAGGGGGATTTTGGTAATTCATGCAAAAATGCTGATTCGGGATTGGCCGTCCGTTCCCCTGATATAGGCAGGTTCCGCTGCCGCCTGAATGCCGGCGGTTTTTGCCGTTTTGGATACCGGCGGGGTTTTTCCTTGAGGATTGTTTGCTTCGGGGTAATTTTCCCCACTTGATTTCTCGCGGTTAACATCGACCATGAATTTCTCCAGCACAAGTCCTTGGTCCTGGAGGTCCTGGCGAAGCCCGGGTGAATGCCTCATCAGGGCCTGCCTTGCGGGCTCGCTTTGCGTAAGGGCCACAACGGATATTTCATCTTTTTTGGCCCCAACTTTGATGCTGATCTTTCCGAGTTCATCGGGTTCCATCTCGAGGACAAGGTGGTTCGCGACGCCACCCGTGAGTTGCTCGCGCGCGTTTTGGGCAAGCTCGGCCGACCGGTACGGATCAAGGGAGGCAAAGCCGTTCCGGGCAGAATTCTCCATACGGGACAGATTTATCCCGCTACCCTGAAAGCTGGAGGCCGAATTCTGGAAAGCCGCGCTCTCCGAGGCTAAATCCGTGCTCCCGAGCTGCTTTTCGATCTGTTTTGAGAGCATAGCCGTGTCCGGTCCCGAAAGCGCCGGGTGGCTTTCGGCGACTTTCGGCCCGTCCATTGCCCTTGCTGCCGATGCGCTCTCATCCACAGATGGGCCCGAGTCTGACCCTTCCCCCAAAACGGATGGATCGGCCGGGATTTGTTTCGGATCGATTTTGGCGACAGCCGCCTCCGCCTTAGCCTGAATTTCCGGCGAGGGGACCGCCGCCCGATTCGGATTGCCGTCAAAAGACCTGTCACTCGGAGGAGATTCAGGCGCCGCCGTTTTTATCGCAGCCGCCTCAGTCTGTTCGGCTATGTACTGCGCAAGCCTCAATGAACTCAATGTCCCGCGAGGCCCGTCGTCCTGTTTTTCAGCCCCTTTGACCGAAGGCGCCGGGGTTGGAGCTGTGTTCGCTTCCGGCTGCTGCGGGCCCCCAGACACTATCCTTGCGTCGAAGTGTTTCAAAACCGGGTCAAGAGCTTCGACAGGTATGCTTGCTGTTTCCTGCCGGGCGGAAGGCAAAGCGGATGCCGGAAATGTTGATGATCCAGTTCCTCTACCCTTCATTCCGGCTTCGGTAACGAGTGCGGTCCCTTCGTTATCGGGACTCTCCGAGGCGAAATCCGTGCTCCCGAGCTGCTTTTCGATCTGTTTTGAGAGCATGGTCGTGTCCAGGCCGGAAAGCGCCGTGAGGTTTTCGGCGACTTTCGGTCCGTCCATTGCCCTTGCTGCCGATGCACTCTCATCCGCAGATGGGCCTGAATTTGACCCTTCCCCCAAAACGGATGGATCGGCCGGGATTTGTTCCGGATCGATTTTGGTGACAGCCGCCTCCGCCTTAGCCTGAATTTCTTGAGAGGGGACCGCCGCCCGATTCGGATTGCCGTCAAAAGACCTGTCACCCGAAGGAGATTCGGCCGGCACCGTTTTTATCGTAGCCGCTTCAGTCTGTTCGGCTATGTCCGGCGCAAGCCTCCATGAACTCAACGTCCCGCGAGGCCCGTCGGCCTGTTTTTCAGCCCCTTTGACCGAAGACGCCAGGTTCTGAACCTGAGCGGGCGAGGCTTCATAAGGACCGCCCGGCGCCGGGGTTGGAGCTGTGTTCGCTTCCGGCTGCTGCGGGCCCGCAGACACCATCCTTGCGTCGAAGTATTTCAAAACCGGCTCAAGAGCTTCGACAGGTATGCTTGCTGTTTCCTGCCGGGCGGCAGACAAAGCGGATGCTGGAAATGTTGACGATCCAGTTCCGCCACCCTTTATTCCGGCTTCCGTAACAAGTGCGGCCCCTTCGTTATCCTCGCCCGCCGAGGCGGCTTTGGCTGCGATCAACTGCTCGCCGGACTTCAAGTTTTCTGAAACAGTTTCAATAGAGTTTTCGCGGACATCTCTCATCTTTGCGCTTTGCGCTTCAGACGTTTTATCGTTAGAAATTCCGGCGAAAATCTTTCTAGTCGAATCATTTTCGTGATCTGCTGAAATAAACGAAGGAAGAGCAGTTTCAACAAGGCTCTCTGTCTGGCCTCTTTTTAAACCTTCCGCCGTTTTCGCCAAACCGGGCTGAGATCTCGGCTTCGCAACCTGCCCCCGTGTCGTGTCCGCATGTTGTAAAACCTTGTCCAGCAGTCCCCGAAACTCACTCGGAGTGTACGATCCTTCGGTCTTGATCTGCACAGATGACTGAAGAGTCCCTTCGGAGGCGGACTCTTTCGGGTTCGTGCCGCTCCCCTTCGCAATTATCGATTCCACCAGTGCACGGGCGTGCTCCGCCGGAACTTGACCGCGGATTTCGGATCCACTTGCCCTCCGGGTATCGAGCAGAGATCTCAGGTCTTTAATGGAAATCTGCCCTTCCTTATTCTGCATGCCCTCGCATGCAGTTCTGGTCTGCGCAGGATATTGAAGGTCGGCCAGTACTGTCTGGGCGATGGTGTGGTTGCCGACCACGAGGTCTTGCTCTTTTTGGGCCTTCGATTTTATCGCGTTTATCTTCGTCCTGGAATCTGTGGCGCCCCTCCGCTCCCGCGTTGAAGGCGAGGTGTTGCTTTTCGTTTCAGCAGCAGCAGGTGTCTCGCCGGAGGAAGCCTTTGACCCGGGACCGGCCGCGTCCACCTTCTCGGGCTTTGCCGTTGCATTCACGGCAGAGGACCCGGCGGCGGCGGCCGTCGCCGGCATGAGTCTTTTAAGTTCGCCGGAAAAATCTCCCTGGGCTACAGATTGCCCTATTTTCTCATTTTCGCTTCCGAGAAATGATGCCAGCAGTTGCGAAGCATTTACTTGTCCGGATTGCATTTTCTCATCCGATTTACGCTGGATAGCGTTGTTTGAGCCAAACCCGGCATTTTCTTCCCACGGATTTCACAGGCTTCCGGACAAAGTTGCAAGCAAGCTTGATACCAAAAAATCCTGCTGTTAAAAGGCATTTATATCAATGACTTACAATGAGAGATTTTCTTTGGGCAGAATATTCCGTGTCTAGGAAGGAATTTTTTTCTTGGTGTGCGCAAATATTTCCTCTTCGGGCCGGATTAGGCCCTTAGACCTTCGGTACTGACGAAGGGAACGGAGAGCATGGCAAGGGCCATTCTCCCCTCTTCTCTGAAACGGCTTCGGACAGCCGCCCTGACATTGGGTAAGGACGACCCGAACTGACCCGCTCGCATGTCGTAGATGGAGCCAATCAATTGGGCTATTTTAACTCCACCATTTTTGGCTTCTGCGTGCTTGATAGCTTTGGTGAAAATCTTTGCCGCGCCATTCGGCCCATGCTGAACGGCCGTGCTCCAGAGCACCTCCTGAAGGGCCCTGGGGGCTTTTGAAATATCGAGACCGGTTCGTTGTGAAATTTCTTGAACGGCGGGAAGATAATGGTTTGTTTCGATAAAATCGTACTGGAGTTTACCAAACCGCACAGGATCTTGAGCTGCTACTGTTTTCCAGACTGCGGGCATTTTCCCGTAGCTGTTGCCTGTGTTTGCCGGTCCGGCGGCTTTGAGTTTGTTGGCGAGGTCCGGGGCCCGCTCGGACAGGTAATCGACAAAGCTTTGCATGGTGCCTGCCTTCGAGGAAATCTGGTAGGTCCCGTAGCATGTCCCGCCATTATAGTCATAGCCGACCGCCCCCGGACCTTTTTCGCACGATTCGAAATGAGCGGACAGACTGCCTATCCCCTGCCCTGGACACGGCATGGTCCCGACTTCCGGCGTCGATCCGCAAACCCTGCCAATCCTCGAAGCCCCACCAAGCCGGCCGTGCCCTGCGGCCCCCGGGCAGAAGCCGCCGATACGGTTCTGACCGGATGACATGGCGGCCATGGCGATCAGAGTAGATGCCGCCAGATTATTGACGTTCTCCGAGTTCAGGCCCCGGGCGGCGCCAGGGTTTTTCGAGGGGCTGTGATGGTCGTGCTTGACCACCTCTGAGGATGCCGGCCTGTTTCGCAGACTGTGGACCGGCTCGCTGTTTCCTTTGAATTTTAGCTCGCTCAGAAGGGCTTTAAACACATTGGAGCTTTGGGCTTTTTTATCAGAGGTTGGTTTAGTGCTTTGAGTGGCCTTATCGTTCGTTTCAACCCGGCCAGTTCTTTCTAAATCGACCTTGACTGCCATGACCACACGCCTCCAGATAGTTGACTTGCTGAAAACTTATGCAAAAGACGTGCTTGCGGACGGATGGCTTAAGATAAGGATAAACGGTGGTGGCCGGCGCAACTCACTGTTCACCGGTCAGAGCCTGCTCCACTACGAGAACCGGGGTCCCCGGCTCTGCCCACCTGAAGAGTGCTTCCGCCTTTTCGATCGGCAGAATCACGCAACCATGCGAGCAGTGCGCTCCAAAGACATTTCCCGCGTGAATCCAGACTGCTTCGTAGATGTGGAGCGAGAACGGCATCCAGGCGGGGGACCCGAAATCATTGGGGTATGAGCTTGAAGTGTGTTCGGCGTCTTTTTCCTCGACCCGGTAGGACCCGGCCCTGGTATCCTGCCCGGAAACGCCCGTGCAGGCCTGGCTGTCGCCGACAAGCACCCCTGACTCATACCATCCGATAAAGGCAATGTCCTTAGCCACCAGGATAAGCTTCGGCGCGCAGAGCTTTTCAGGCAGCCGCACCGGCATGGGGGTCCAGTCCCTGTACGCGTTGAAGTCCCTGGGGACTTTGAGTTGCCGGCCCTGCCGGATATCTTTGCGAATGTAGAAAGCTTCCTTGTTATTGAGCCTGGCCAGTATCTCGCGGCAGGTATTCAGGTCGAGTGAGGAATCCGATCTTTCAAGAGCGAGCAGTTCCTCCTCGGAAATGACCCGCTCAGTCCAGGAAATGTCCGGGTGGTTTGAGGCGGCAAAGCCGATTTGCCCTCCAGGGAGACAAAACAAGGATATCGAAAGAAAAAGACAAATAAGCTTCATTCTGCTTGCCGGCTTTTCGGAATTTGTCCTGAGTTTTTTTTCTCCGCTAGTTTGCAGCCCCCATTTGTCCCACATTCCACAACGTTTCGCAAGGCTCATCGAGCCCGGTTGGGTCTCATCCGCAAACAAGGGATGAACGCAGGAGAATTTCACCTTGTCAGGCACTTGCGGTTTCCGTTAACCGGCAGGGGTCTCGACCTTATGTTCTAATCCGGCCGCGAATGATTACATTGAGTGAAACTGTGTTTGATATATGATTCTTGCAGCTTGCCCGTTTCATCTGATCATTGCCCTGGAGGAGGCCCGCAACATGGATAGATACTTTATGAAAATGCCGGAGGATATGTTCTGCGAGGTATGCTCCGAGAAAAGAGGTATAAATCCCAATACTCTCAGGGAAGTCATCATCCTGGCCGTTGAGATCGCTCGTGAGGGCAGGGAGGGCAGAAGAATAGGGACAATGTTCGTCGTCTCGGACACGAAAAATGTCATGAAGCATTCTCGAAGCCTGATTCTGGACCCTCTTCTGGGGCATCCCGCTAAAGTGAAGCAAATTTCCGATACCGACATGCGTGAAACGGTCAAGGAACTTGCGCAACTGGACGGGGCTTTCGTGGTCTCCGATAAAGGGACGGTCGTTTCGGCCTGCCGCTACCTGGACTCTTCCTCAGAAGGAATTGACTTACCGCTTGGCCTTGGCAGCAGGCACATGGCGGCGGCATCCATAACGAAACTTACCAACTCGGTAGCGGTGGTGGTCTCCGAGAGCTCGGTGGTCCGAATCATCGACGACGGGGAAATTGTATCTGAAATAATCCCCGAACTCTTGATGTTCAAGAGATATTCCGCCCTCAGCAAGGGCAAGATGGTGGAACAGGAAATAATAGTGAGCACCGTCGAGGATTAAGAAGCAACACTCCCCTAACGTGCAGGGGCCGGCTCCGTCGCAACTTGATATCAATCCTGCCCGTAGAATTTTTCCTGGTGCGCGGCCATATGAACGAGAATGGGCGCCGGCTCGAACCTGCGGCCGTGAGTCGAGCACAGATTTTCCATTTCCGAGACGACTCGCCCCATTCCCGCCGAATCCAGGTAGCGGAACGGTCCTCCCAGAAAAGGCGGAAAGCCGAGCCCCAAGACCGCCCCGATGTCTCCGTCCTCTGGACTGGAGATAGTCCCCTGCTGCAGGCACAGGGCCGCTTCGTTCACCATGAGATATACAAGTCTTTTACATATTTGCGAAAAATCGACGCGCTTTCTTCGGCCTGCTCCAAAAAAACCGTAGATATTCGAATTAACCGGCCTTGCAGGTTCGAAGCCCGGAATGCGCACCTTGTCAACCAATCGCGGATGGTAGTCGTAGAATCCCACGCCCTTCTTTTTGCCCGCATACCCGGATTTTAGTATAGATTCAAGGCCCGCAGGCGCGTGAAGATCGCGGTGGACAAAAAACTCTTCGAGTTCGCGCGCAACATGCGCGGCCACCTCTATTCCCACCTCATCCAGAAGCTTGAACGGCCCCACCGGGAAGCCGAAACCCCTGATTGCGGCATCCACATCCTCAACAGCGGCCCCTTCTTCGATCAGCTTCATCCCCTCGAGCATGAAAGGCATAAGTATCCGGGTTGTATAGAACCCCGGTCCATCCCTGACTACGATCACCGTCCTGCCCTGTTTGCGTCCCACCGATACGGCTGTCGCCAGGACCCAGTCCGCACAGCGCTCTGTCACGATCACTTCCAGCAGCGGCACCTTTTGTACGGGCGACAAATAGTGCATTCCGATCACGTTTTGCGGACGCCTGGCGGCCTCGGCAATGCGGCTTATAGGAATCGCAGATGTGTTGGAGGCAAAAATGCACTCCGGTGAAGTGACAGACTCGACTTCACGCAGCACTTGATGTTTTATCCCAAGGTCTTCGAAAACCGCCTCAATGACGAGCCCTGCGCTGGAAATACTGGAGTAGTCCGCAGCGGGAACAACCAGACTGTAGAACTTGTCCCTCCGGACCGGCGTGTGCTTCCGGGACCGGGTCCGCCGGTCCAGCGATTTCCAGATTTCCCCAAGGCTCGCCGAAAGCTTCTCCTGCGATACGTCCTTAATCGCCACCCTGTACCCGCTCTCGGCCGAAACCGCCGCGATACCTGTCCCCATGAACCCGCTTCCAACGACTCCAATCAGCTCTACCGGCCCGGGCCCTGCCCCATAGTGTTTCTTTTTCAGTCCCGTCCGAGTGGAAAACAGGTGCCGAAGCGACCGGGACTGCGGTGAGACGGCCAGTGGTCCGTACGC
>JBELAB010000078.1:0-9249 GCA_049509275.1 Syntrophobacteraceae bacterium
TCCACCATCCTGGTCATGTTTATGATGGACTCCCTCTCGTGCTCTCCGCCTATAAAGACCTGCACGGCCATGGCACAGGCATTGAGGCGAATGGATTCCTCGATATCGACCGCGATGTCCTCATTGGAAAGCTCCTTAAGTATGCTTGTCCCGCCGGAAACCCTCAGCACGATAGATTTTGAGGTGGAAGGCGGCACGATGGTCCTGAGGATGCCCCTTGTCAGCATCAGCGTGTCGGCATACGGGACCAGCGGAAGTATATTTATGTCGATTCGCTCCAGCCCGGTGGTGGGACCCTGGAAATACCCGTGGTCGATTGCCAGCATGACCGTTCGACCGGTTTGCGGATTGAAGATCCGCGACAGCCGGTTCTTCATTCCCCAATCCAGGGAGCCGGACCCCTTGAGAAAAAATCCATCCGTTTTCTGCGGCACATCCGTATAAAATCTTTTGGCCTCTTTGATATCATCCATATCAGCCATTTTCCAGCTCCCTCGTATGATAGACTTATATAAATACCTTGTTTGAAAAAAATGCGCCTGACATGATAAGAGTGGCGACCGTGCGCGCAGCCATGCAGAACGCACAGACATTAAACGTGGTGCGTTTGAAGGCAAGCCAAATGTTAAACGCATTAGAAAGTAAAGTGACAATGGTGTCAAGGTCTCGCTTCGCGGGGGCTTCGCCATACTTCACTTTGTGAAGTGGGCTTGCCCGGCCTCCCTTAGCGAAGTGCGAGCGCGCAGCGCCGAGGCCGACCGCTCATTCTCGACAGCCCGCCCACCCACCCGCGAGACGGGGCGTGAGCGGGAGGCCTTCAGACACGATACTTTTCGTACATGAGCATAGCTCCTCTTGCATATTTGTGGTATTTTCCCGATTCGAACGGTCTGTGAACATTGGAGGTCTTTTCCATAGTGGGGCCATATTAGCATAAACCGGCCCCTAATGCTAACTGTCCGGCAAGCTCCCCAGAGACCGCCGGCATGAAGGAAAATAGTTTGAGAAGTAAAGACTTGTTTGCACGTGCACTGCTGATACCGCTACCTATATCGTGACGAGGAGGCGCAAATGGCGTTTCGGGAAGAAAATCCCGGGATCGAAGAATTGCTCAGTTTTGCCAAAGACGCGGTTTCGATCGCGGGCGATAAAGCTCTGGAGCTATACGGGAAAGGCAAGCCAGGGGTCAAATTCGATGAAGAGCTTGTAACCTCAGCCGAGCTTGCGCTGGTGAACTTTTTCAGGGATCGCCTTAATTCCATCTTCCCCGGGCACGGGGTTTTCGGGGACCCGCTTCCTGCCGAAGACTACGTCCACGGCGAAAAGAGGTATCTTTGGATATACGATCCGCTTGACGGAGTAGCCAACTTTCAGGCGGGAATTCCAATATGGGGCATATCGCTTGCGCTTGTCGAAAATTTCTGGCCGGTCTTCGGGGTTACCTTCATGCCTGTGACCGGTGACCTCTTCTACGCCGTCGTCGGGCAGAAAGCATACCGGGGCGAGCGGGAAATAAGGATTCCGGACACGGGCGAGATCAGCAACGAAAGCGTATTGCTGACCTATTCCCGGTTTCATAATCAATATCAGTCCACTTTCCCGGGCAAGATCCGGAACCTGGGATCGACCTCGGCGCACATAATTTACGTGGCCATGGGGCGAGCCGAAGGGGCGCTTCTGGCAAATGTGTCGTATCGCGATCTAGCGGCGGCCCAGATTATCCTGATGGCTGCCGGCGGCAAGATGCACCGCATGGATGGACGGGAGTTTCACTTGAGCGACTATCTGAGCGGACAGCGCATAGAGGAGCACCTTATAGCAGCCCCGGAAGGTTCTTTTGAATCCATACGCATGTACCTGAAAAGGATTGGCGAAGAGTAATCCCGCCGTTGTGCCGGCAGTAGCCGGTGCATTCGTTCAAACAGCTCCGCCCAACCCGCATGACCCTGCCGGGATAGACTATAAATTAGGTGGAATCTTGCTGAATGTGCTATAAGAATGAGAGCTTTTCTTGTGACCTGAGTATGCCGCAAACTGAAGACGGGCAGGTCTTGGCATAATTAATTCGTTACCATTTGAGGGTATCCCCGTTGTAGTTCCAAGTGCCTTAAAGGCTTGAAGCAACTTGCCGATGCAGTTGCGAACATGCCGGTTCCTTAAGGATTTGTGCCGGCTTATCGCGAATAGCGGAAACTGCGGGTTCGCAATGGTGGAACTCATCAGGAAAAGTTTAAATGTCTGAGCACGACCTTCGGCACATTTCAGTGCTTCTAATCGAAGACGATGAGGACGACTATTTCCTGGTTGGCCGTCTGTTGGCCGAAGTATCTTCAGCGAAATATGAGGTTGCCTGGACCCAGACCTATGAGGACGGCCTGAAGGAACTCGAGCGGGGAACATACGACGTATGCCTTCTCGATTACCACCTGGGCCCGGAGACCGGGCTGGAGATTCTCAGCAAGGTGGAGGAATCCCCTGCGACGCCCCCGATAATCGTCCTGACAGGCCATGGAGATTACCTAATTGATCTGAAAGCGATGAAATACGGCGCGGCAGATTATCTGGTCAAGGATCAGATGAGTGGACTGCTGCTCGAAAGAGCGATCCGTTACTCGATGGAGCGAAAGAAGTCCAAAGACGACCTGCGGGAGTCGGAAAGGCAGCTCAAGTACCTATCATCCGCGTTGCTGAGAGTGCAGGAAAACGAGCGAAGAATGGTGGCTGCCGAGTTGCATGATGACCTTGGCCAGCTCCTGACGGCCATCAAGTATAAGATCGAAAGCGTTCTGATGCGAATGGACCCGGAGGAGTGCCGCACCCAGGACCTCAACGCTATTATACCGAATATTCAGCTCGCTATTGAGCAAGTCCGCAACATGTACACGCAACTGATGCCCACAGTTCTGGACGACCTGGGTATTGTGGCGACCCTGAGCTGGTTTTGCAGAGAATTTCAAAAAGACCACCCCAATATCCTGGTGGAATCCCAATTCAAGGTCAGAGAAAAAGAGATAGCTGCGGATTTGAGGCTGGTGATTTTTCGAATCGTTCAGAACGCTTTCGACAGTGTGAGGGCCCACAGCAAAGCTGGCCGCACCCGGGTTTCGCTTGTCGAAGAAGACGGATATGTAAAGCTCGACATCGGGGACAACGGGGCCGCGTTCGACATATCTCACGCTGTGTCTTTTACTTGTCCGGATTGTGCGCTGGGGCTGATAAGCATGAAAAAAAGGGCGGAACTCTCAGGGGGCTCATTTGAGATCGGGGATGCTGAGGGCGGCGGGACCTTCGTCAGGGTGCAATGGGCGATTGCAGACCAGTAGTCGCACTGTGGACCGAAGAGCAAGGGGCCGGACGGGTCATAGTGAAATTTTTTCAACTCTTTATGACGGTTTTCTTTTTTCTTCCGGCTGTTTTTGTGTGGTTGGCGGCCGATTTGCCCAACGATCCTGCTGCCGGGGCGGAGCAATCGGCAACCGTAAGCCAGCCGGAGGCGAATTCCCGGGGCTGCTGGTCGCAGGCCGAACTCGATGGAAGTGCTTCTGATAAGAGGAGGGATCGGAGTCCTGCCGGTTTGAGAAATATTCCTCCATCAAGGACTCGGCCCGGCGAAAACCCTCCTGGACTCTCGCCTGAGATGGCGAATTCGATACGCTCCGTTAAACTGCCTGAAAACGTCAAACTTATCGCACTGACATTCGATCTTTGTGAAGGGGAAAAGGAGATCAGCGGCTATGATCCCGGCATAGTGAACTATCTGAGGGCCAATAAGATCAAAGCCACCTTTTTTGCCGGCGGCAAGTGGATGCGCTCGCACCCGGAAAAGACCCTGCAACTCATGGCCGATCCTCTTTTCGAAATCGGGAATCATAGCTGGAATCATAAAAACTTTCGTAAGCTGGACAGAAGAGAAGCCCAAGACCAGGTGCTCTGGACTCAGGCTCAATATGAGTTGCTTTGGGAGGAACTGCAGACAAGACCATGTTTTCATGCAACCGGGGAACAAGAGACGAAAATTCCAAGGGTTCCCCGCCTGTTCCGCTTTCCTTTCGGCGCCTGCAACTGTGATACTCTGAAAATGCTTCAGGATTTGGGACTCCCGGCGATTCAATGGAGCATTGTTTCAGGCGACCCCGCAAAAGGCTGCTCAGCAGCGGCTATAGCCCAGACCGTGCTCCGAAGCGCGAGGCCCGGTTCTATTATCGTATTCCACGCAAACGGCCGTGGACAAGGAACTGCGGATTCCCTCCCAATGTTTGCGCCAAGCCTTGGAAGGGCAGGCTTCGATTTTGTGACGGTGAGCGAACTGCTGGCGTCGGGGGTTCCGGTTGCGGTTCCGCAATGCTATGAAATGAGACCCGGGGATAATCTCAGGTATGATTCCCGCTGAGTCGGCCATGGACGGACAACGTTGGGCAATAGAAGATGTTACGATTCTGCTAAGAGGTTTTTGCCGGCATAAGTTCATTTAATTCTCCTTCCATTTTAATCCCAAAAAAGTTTACATTCAGAGTAAAGATGTTTCACCTTCCGTTCGCTTCATAATTTGAACTCGCCGGGCTGGTACCCGCGATTGCGCTCCGGATTGGGTTTGGAGATCGAGCTGCGCGAGTTTCAAAAAGGTCCTGGAGAGTTCCGATGCGTAAGACCTATGTGATCGATACAAATGTTTTGCTCCACAATCCGGACGCCCTTTTCGCGTTTGAAGACAACAACGTCGTAATACCTTTTGCGGTAATCGAAGAAATCGACAACCAAAAAAAAAGACAGGATGAAATAGGGAGAAATGCCCGAGTTGTATCAAGGGAGTTGGACGCGCTGCGGGAAACGAGCAGGCTGTCTGAAGGCGTGGACCTGCCGCAGGGCGGCCGGCTGACTATCGAACTCAATCATTCCGGCCTGATGGAATTCCCGCAGGGGCTTGATCCCGAAAAATATGACAACCGAATTCTCGCTGTTGCCTATAATTTGAGCGTTTCCGGAAGCGAACCGGTCACCATTGTAACAAAAGACCTGAACCTGAGGATTAAAGCCGATGTGCTTGGCATACGGGCAGAGGATTTCTACAATGACAAGGTCGATTACGATCGGCTCTACACCGGCGTTGGCGAAGTATATCTGTCAGCCCAGGAACTCGACAGGTTCTACAAAGAAGGCAAGTTCAACTACAACTCGCATAACGCTGTTCCCAATCAGTTCATGCTTCTAAAATCCAGCGAGAATCCTTCCCAGTCGGCGCTTGCGCGTTACTATCAGGGATCGCTCCTTCACCTGAGCTATGGTGAGGCGAGTTGCTGGGGGGTAAAGGCGCTGAACAAGGAACAGAAATTTGCGTTCGAACTTCTCCTGAATGATCAGGTAAAAGTTGTTACTCTGGTTGGCCGTGCGGGAACAGGGAAAACACTGCTGGCCTTGGCGGTGGGGCTTGAAAAAGTGCTCGAGGAGAACGCATACAGCAGGCTCTTGATAACACGACCGGTCATTCCCATGGGAGATGATCTCGGGTTTCTGCCGGGAACAAAGGAGGAGAAACTCCGGCCTTGGATGCAGCCGATCTATGACAATCTCGAATTTCTTTTCAGAAACTGCTCGGAGCCTTTCGAAGTGCTTCAGGACCTCATCCGGAAAGGAATGCTCGATCTGGAGGCCCTCACGTACATCCGTGGCCGCAGCATCCCGCGGCAGTTCATAATTTGCGATGAAGCCCAGAACCTGTCTCCCCATATGATAAAGACGCTCATTACGCGAGTGGGCGAAGATACAAAAATAGTCCTTACGGGTGACCCGGAACAAATCGATCATCCCTATCTCGACGCCAGCAGCAATGGATTGACCTATCTCGTTGAAAGGATCAAAAACGAAAATATATCCGGTCACGTGGTTCTAACCAAGGGGGAACGTTCCAAAGTGGCCGAATTGGGCGGGAAACTATTGTAAAAGGGGCGCGGGTCTAAAAGCAAAGCGGCAGCGAGGCGCCCTGCGAACGCCCAACACGACGTTCCGGTTTCTTTCCTGAGACCATCGGCCCCCAACCCTCGAGCCGGCCTCGCGATCCTTGATCTTCGCCTACCTGTGGTCGACTACAAATGTTTCGGAATATATGTTGTCGAATGAAATTTCTCTGGCCAGTGCGACAATATCAGTCGGGTCTGCGCCCGTTGCCCTTTCGAAGCCCCGCACGACAGACTTATTATCGGCCGGATTTTCAGCTCCCCCCGATGAGGCCAGGTGAGTTTCTGTGATACTGTTGAGTTCTGAGAGCATCTGTCCGGCCAGGTTCTGCTTCTTGGACTCTTCGGAAGATACATACTTCTCGTATGTATATTCGATATCGAGCAGACGCTGGTCTGAGGCGATAAGATAGAAGGTCTCATTGCCGGTCCTGGCGTCGAGTTGGAACCATGCTTCTCCTTTGGGCGCGTAGTAATTACGGGCAGTCTGGTAGTCGGTATCGAACTGCTTGAGACTGTAAGGGAAAAGCATGGCAAAATCCCCCTGTGGGTCCCTGTGGATCAGGTAGACAAAGCATTTTTGTCTGAGCTGGATCATCATTTTGAGCTTATCCCCGGACGAAAGGACCATTTTTGTCCTTACCGGCTCGACCTTTGGAGGGTTAGACGAGGTGCGGATTGCTCCAAAAGCCCAGAGCATCCGGGGGCCGTTGCTTTCTTTCTGAGAACCCGGCGCCGCAAGCAGAATCGAATGGAACAAAAAAACGAACGCCAGCGCCAAAGATGAAACGCTTCTGACAAATCGCATACGCTTCCCTCACTCAGTGGAGTGTGATAAAATATAGGGTATTTTACGCTTTTGCAGAGTCAATGGCAAATTGGCAGATCCTCTGTTTCAATAATTTCCCCAAGAGCTGGCATCACCTTTGGCCCTTGACTAAGCTTTGTCGCCGTCAGGCGGTCATGCTGCGTGCGTGCCTGGTCCGATGGCGGGATTACGCGCTGCTTTATGGATAAAGACCTCACGTCGCGGTCCCCGCTTCATTCCGATCAACCCGTATCGTCATTGGCTTTTAACAAAAAGTCTGTTGACCCGGTAGCGGTTTCGGGCTAGAAAATTTCTTGCAAAGAGGTCTAACAGGGGGCGCCGAATGATTATAAACGATGATATCCTTGAGCGAAGCTGCAAGGATATGATTGAAACCATCCTTCTTTGTTTGCACAACGCCACAAAGGGGACAATATACAGAATTGGCCCTATGCCCCAGTTGCGCTCGATTCGCATTACATCCGGGGTTCGCAATGAAGCTGCCGGCGAAATTTTATGGGGTCTCAAGCAATATTCTGATTACAATTACCCCGGGAAATGTTGGGAGGACTACAAAGACACGCCCGGTCGTCCAATGGAGGCAATGGCCTGGTGCGTTGAGAAGGCCAAGAGCTGGACTGCGGACGATCCTTACCAGGATTGCCGCAGCGTGCGAAAACAGCTCGCCAACGAAGTCGAAGACTATCATCACATGGAGCCGGTCCTGATAAAGAAATCTTATCTCTACGGGGACCGTGCCGGTGAGTTTGAATATCCCGTCGACTATCGGGGAAATTCGATTTGGCAAGACTCTGAAAATTTAGTCGTCGCGGTAATAAAAATTCACTTCAAAAAGGGCCTCATAAAAAGAGGGGATAACTCCACAAAGGTCATCAAAAAACTTTCCCGCACTCTTGGTACTCAACTGCTTTCGCTCCACATCCGTGAAACTCTGTCCGAAGCGCAGAAAGATCTCGCGCGCCAGCGCCTCCAGAGCTGCAATGTTCTGGCCCACGAGCTGAGAAATACGCTCATTAAGCTCGGGTTCATCTTCTCGGCGATAAATGCCGAGATCAGTTTTCTGAGGGAGCAATGGGAGTCGCAGATCGCCCTGGCGTGGCCGGACATCGAGAACAAGAGCGTCATATTGAACCGGCTGAGCAGGCTTATCGAATCGAACTTGCCCAGGGAAAATGTTCCAACCGGGCTCGGACGCCTTTGCGAAAAACTCATTGCCGAACAGAGCGAACTTGCCGGCCTCCCGCTCATGCCCGGCCTGGGCGAAAAATGGGTGGACAACAAGATCCGGCCCAAATGGCAGGCACTGATGGCTGAAAGCGACGCATGGGATGGAAGCCGCGAAGAGATCCACTCGCTTCTCGAACGGCTTAAAAGCGCCATGTGGCTTGGGACCGACGAGGAACTAGCGGGCAGGATCGAGCATCTGCCGGAAGATATAAGGTCAATATGGCCCAAGCTTGCCTATGTCGATTTTACCGTGGACAAGCTGATGACGCTCGAGAAGATCATTGAATTCCTTGACCATCCTGAACTGAAAATTCCCCACAAACAGCAGACCAAAAAAATCCTGACATCTCTCAAGGCGCTCGTAGAAATGATCCCTGAAGTCGAGGAGAGGACAAATCGGATTATCCTTTCCCTCAAAAACGGTTCGTTCGAAAACGGTGTGTTCGAAACGATTGAATCACGGGATCCGGATTACCAGTTGTAGAAAAATTGTTCCCTTGTGAGAAGCTCACACCCTGTTTTCGTCACCCGAACCATGTTTTCGAGCCGCACGCCTGCAAATCCGGGCAGGTAGATTCCTGGTTCTACAGTAACGACCATATTTTCTTCCAGCAGTGTTGGCTCCACTTTTCTGAGGCTGGGCTTTTCATGCACCGCAAGCCCAACTCCATGTCCCAGCCCGTGGCCGAAATTGTCGCCATATCCGGCATCCCTGATGAGGTCACGAGCCGCCGAATCGACAGCAACCGAATCGATTCCCGCACGTATTTTATCCTGCGCTGCAAGCTGAGCCTGACGGACCGTTTTGTATATCTCCACCAGTTTGGGATCAGGGGCGCCGGAAAGCCATGTCCGGGTCATATCCGAGCAGTAGCCGTCGAGTTTGGAGCCGAGGTCGAGGATTACCATTTCACCTCTGGCAATTCTCCGGTCCGTGGGAACCCCATGAGGAAGAGCGGCGTTTTGACCGGTGGCGACAATGGGGGGGAACGAGACCGCCTGGCCTCCACCTTCACGGATCGTCTTTTCAATCAGCCAGGCCATTTCTTTTTCGGTCTTGCCGGGGGCCAGAGCGTCCCACACCGTTTGCAGCGCCTTTTCAGTCAGCCTGATCGATCTTTGGATTTTCTCGATCTCTGCATCTTCTTTTATTATCCTGAGTCGCTCAACCAGGTCTTCACAAGCGATAATCTCAGCAGAGGGCCGGACTTTGGAGAGGGCTTCCTCCACCTCCCTGAACCT
>JBELAB010000079.1:0-9220 GCA_049509275.1 Syntrophobacteraceae bacterium
TTTGTTTGCCTCAATCAGTTCTGCACGTTCCTGCGGCGACAGCTTTTTCAGCATATTCTGCGGCCGCGCAAGTCCGCAACCCGTACAGCGCCAAACCTGTTCGGTGCCGGGTTGCGCAATACCGTTTGGAGAAAGAAGCGCGGATAGTTCAAAAATACGAAACGCCGGCTCGAATATGTTGTTCATGCAGCCGGGACAATGATAACTCGCACACGCCTCGACATCCGGCACCTGCACATTCACCGCCTGCGGCATTACTCTCCGGCCGTTGTTGTTTGCTTTTGCATATTGTCCATGTCCCATAATCTCTGCGTCCTCTGCGCCTCTGCGGTGAAATGCCCTTATTGCGGTGTCTCCGTTCCAGGAGATAGCCCCCCTATCATCTTCTGCAGCGCGTTCTGCCCGCCTCCAACGTCCGTCTCGCTCAAGGTCTTTGCCCCCTGCACCCCTGCCATGCTCATCTGCGCCGCCTGCTGCATCTGGGCCTGCTGCGCTCTCTGTTTCCTGAGCGCGTCCCTCTTCTGCGCCTCGACAATGAGCTTCTGCGTAACCCCGATCAGGTCCGCGTATTCGCGCACGGTCTCGTCCATATCGACGTTATCGAGCACTTCCGGTTTGGCTGCGGCCAGGTTTCCGACAAACGCCACCAGGCGCTCGATCCCCGTGGTCGCCGTGCTCTTTTGCGCATCGGCCAGAGTAGAGATCGTTTCGATATCAAGCGCCCTGTTTCGTACCTCCGGAGGCGGAGGCGGAAGCAGCCCGGCCCGGTACATCATTGCAAATACCCGGTCGATCATCGGGTTTATCAGCTCGAACTGGCTGCGCTCCAGGAAAGGTCCGAGCATCAGCATCTTTTCCTGCTTTCGCTCGATGATTTCAGTTGCAGTTCTCACGGTATCAAGCTGTGAGATCATCAGGAATAGATCGGCAAAGAAGGCCCTGTTTATCCTGTCCTCGGCCTTCGCTATCTTTTCCTCGGCCCCTCGGATATCGGGAGGTACCTCGTAAGCTGGCTTGAATCCGCTTTGAGCAAGGTTTGCAACGTAGGTCACCCCGCCCGGCAGTAAAGACGCCGGCTCGTTTTTCATGCTTACATCCGCCACCATCGGCGGGTTTAGCACCTTGTCTATCGCCTGGGCCGTTCGCTTCTCTAACTGCTGGAGCATCTTCGAGCTCGCCAGCGCTTCCATGCCGGGAGACCTGCCATACGAATCGTTTCCGATAACATGCCACCTCGGAGCGCAAAAAGGCTGCTCGTGGTAGCCTCGAAGATCCAGCACCAGGTTTTGACTCTGCCCCCACTCCCAGATCACGCTTCGGTATTTTCGGCCTTTGAGTCCCGGGATCTGCGGGGCGCGGTCGTCGTTTGGCTCGATTGCCTGGGCCACGTTCACTTCTTTATCGAGCTGTCCTGACGCCCAAAGACTTTTCACCTGGGGACTGCAAGCCTCAAGTCCAAAGCGTTCCACAACTTGACCTGTTGCCAGTACGTATTCTCGGTAAAGAGTATCGACCTGATTTTTGCCGCTTGACGCGAGATAGTATTCGCCGGCTGTAAGAGTCTGACACCGTACAACATCATCGTAATCTTCCTCGATCAGCATGCACCCGGTCCCGAAACAGCCGAGTTCTTCGTAGATGACGTGCAGGGCGTTATAGGCGTTGCTCTGAGACAGTACCGTAAGCAAGCGCTTCGTCACTTCGTCAAGCCACAGACGGACGGGGGTGTTGTCGGACACATCCATGTCCCGGATAGAAAGCCTAAACCAAGGGCGAGCAGGAGAAGTAAGACCAGCCATAAGGCCCGCCGCAAGCGTTCTGAGCGCAAAAATGGGAGTCTCATTTATCATCCTCGATCCAACCGGGTCGCCCCTGGTCGCCTGGTTGGGCGTCATGAGGTACCGGCCGCGCCTGGGCAGGATAAAATCAGACAGTTGCCGCCAGTGCTGCCAGTAGCTCCAGCGGTCTACCCGCAGGCCGACAAGGCGCCTGTCTACGTACTTGCGCAATGCCTGGATTTTGGGCACCTTGCTGAAGGTATCAATATGGATTACATCGCCCAAGCTCGCTCCGATCGCAGTGAATAGTGAATGACCCTTCCAGGGTCAGGGTAAATTCACAGAAAAAATAGTTCCTTTTGGTTCTATCGTTACGCGACCACTAATCACTGTCCCTCTAGCCTCCTAAAAGCGTCTTGCCGCTGTTCGCAGTTGTTCCCGCCGGCGTCTGCAAGCCCTGCGGACCGGTCAATACGGTCTGTGAAGCCCCGTAGGCCATGGCCGCGAGGTTGCGCTGATTTTGACCCGCCGCCTGAACACCCTGATCCGGCAAACTCGGAGGAGGAGCTGGGGCCGGTGGAGGTGCTGGAACTGAAGGACTGGAGAAGCACATAATCTTGTCATTCCTTTCACCGGTTTTAGCCGGAAGGGCTTAAAACCTCTTCCTGTCAATCCTGTCAATCCTGTCTAAATCAATACAATTCGTTTTAATCCGGGAATAGAATATCAAAAAGGGATTCAGCCCCGCAAAACGGCAACCAGAAGCGGCAATAGCAGCGGCAATAGAAACGGCAATAGAAACGGCAAAAAACGCCGGGGCTTGGGAACCGGGACCGCCAGCCTGGATCTTAGTCGTGGTAGTAATAGTCAAGAGGCGGCGGACCATCGTATAGAATCTTTGGCGTGAAGCCTTTTTTGAGCGTAAGGGTATAGGCGCACTCACGGCACTCCCAGACTCCCCCCCTCTCCAAAACCTCCACTAAATCCAGCTCCGTGCCGCAGTGCTCGCACTTCATTTCCCCTGATTCCCCTATGCTTCGATTCGCCTTAACTCCAGAGTTCTGCGGTGAAGCGGTGAGGGTCTTGTCCTCGCGTCCCTGCGCTCCCGCGTCTCTCCGTTCCCCTGTTTTAATCCGACATAAGTAGGATACCACCGAGCGCTTTTGCCCTGTAAAACGGCAACCAGAAGCGGCAACCAGAACCGGCAACCAGAAGCGGCAAAAAGAAACGGCAAAAAGAAGCCGCAAGAAAAATGAGGGAGGGCAGGGAAGGGGAAAAAACGCAGTTTTCATATATGGGATAGAGATTCAAAGCCGGCCGTGAGAGCAATACGTGGAAAGACCCGCACGGAGAGCGGGGACACGGGGACACGAGAAGAAAAAACTTTTCACCGTGGAGCTTCCGGCTAAAGCCGGCAAAAGGATTGACCAGATTATTATGCAGAGGGCGCAGAGGCAAAAGCGGGAAAAGGGATTAAAATTGCCTTCAGGAGGGGTAACTGCTCAGGCTCGAAAATTTCGCCAAGGTGGGAATTTTGTGTTTCAGCTCTGCGCTCTCTGCGTCTGTGCGGTGGAATTTTGGGACCGCCTGGGAAGTCCTTCGATGCTCTTGGGGAGTGGATTCTTCGAAAATTATTCGGACGGTAACTTTCCGTTTCGTTCATATGTTTGCCATTCTTTTCTTTTCATCAGCCGAACGTTGGCTTCGTGGCACTGTGGACACCCTTGGTATTGGCCGTCCCTCGATTGCCGCCACATGGTATAAAGCATGCCGGGTAAAATAAAACAGCACCAGAGAGTGATTTCGACTTTTCGAGAGCCTTTGGCAATTCCCTTGCTTTCCCCTACGTAATGACATGATGGACAGATGATCTTCATGTTTGCTCCATTTTTTGATAAAAATGCCCGCTCCATATAAAACTTTCCCTTAGTATTGGCAACCCTTTTTGCGGGACTTTTTTCGGCGGCCCTGCCGTCCAGCCGCCAGGAACGCAAATCTATGCTCGACTATCGTTGAAAATAGAACATGACAGGGGACGAAAACTTGGGGTAAAGTATACCCGGGATGTTCAAGGAGGTCATAACCGCTGTGACCATCCAATTGCGGGAGGAACACTATGAGTGATGAATTACAAGACGGCAGGAAATTAAACCTGGACAAATATCCCCGTATCGGTGGGGTCCTGTTTTTGGTCCTTGGGCTTATCTTTGGCTTTATAGGGTTCTATTTTCCCATACATGACGCATATCAGCACGCCCCCAAGCTTGTCACGTACCCGAAGGCGACCTTTTTCTCCGTCGCATTGACGATTTTGGGCTGCGTCTTGCTCATCCTCGGCCCCTTGGCGACCAGGCTTGTTTATAAATATGCAGCCTTGAGGGGCTGGAAACTAAAGCTGCTCATCGTCGCCCTCGTGCTCCCCCTGGTGCTCGCAGCAATCCTCGTGGATCATGTTTTCGAGCAGTTTCTGGAAAGCCTCGGCTATAAGTTCTAACCGGGCCGTCGCGCCATAACTCCATTGCCATAGAGGAGGGAACGGATATGGGAACGAAGGCCGCAATAAATCTGAGCATCATTCTGGCGATTGTCGCGCTGACGGTTCCGGCGTTATGGGGTGTCGTAGCGACTGGTGAAACGGCCCAGCAGCAATTGGGCCAAACAGTCGACAACACTCCGAAGTTTAACGGCGGTTCAACCGGGGACGATTCGACTTGGCGCGCAGAGCCTCCCAAGGCTCCGGGCTACGCCTGTCCCCCAACACCATACATCAACTGTATGCCACCGGTGGCGAAGTCAGCTCGATCGTGGTGCGATCCCGAATATCTCAAATGGGCCAAAAGCCACTGTCCTGGACTCAAAATCCTCCACTAAAGATTGCATTACTTCAGGTGATGCATTAAAATTGTGGAATTAGCGTACTTGGGCTCTAAAATTGGCTTAGCGGTGTATTTCCGTAGCGTTATCAACAAGTTAGCAAAAATATAATTTGGGGACAAAACAAGGAGGTTGAACAATGACGTGAGGCTGGAATACTTAAAGAAAGGATAGAGGAATTAGAAAAGTTATTAAATATGTGCAGTAGTTGACAACATATGTGAACAATCACATTAACTTAGAAAGAAGTGATAAAATATGGATATTAAAAAGGTAACATATATTATAACAAATAGGTTGGAAGGTTTGAGTCTTGCTCTCCCCATGTTTGTGGTCGGACTTGGTTTTATGGTTTTAGGATTTACTCTTTTTCCGGGGATAGGTATTGTGGTAGGTATTTTTATATGGTGGATTGCATGGCGTTTTATGCTTAGTAGTTCACGAAAAAATCGATATAAAGAAGTGCTAAAAGGCATCAGAGAAAAACAAAAAACTTTGCTGCGTTCCTCGAGATCTAAATACGAGGCGCCCACCCCAAAGCCGGATGTGAAAAATGAGAGTGGGGCTAAATCTACAGTTGCATCTGAAACACAAGAAACGACTATAGCAAATTCAGATCATTAACAAATCAAAGATAAAAGAGCAATTGTTAAAATTCGGTTTTTTGCTGAGTAGGCGGATTTGACACTGATATGGATTCCACGGACCAAAGCGTGACTGATGTGCTAAAAACCCGGTGCCCCCAGCGGGGTCGCGTTGCGCGAGCACAAGGGCCGGAAGGCCCACCCGACTTGCCGCATCCGGCACGACCCCGTGGCAGGCTGTCGCTTTAAAGGTTGGGGCTATACTTAAACGCTAGGTTCTTCTTGGGAACTATTGCTGGAGCGCCTTTAGGATCTCCGGCCTCGTGACGTACCTGTCGCAAAGCTTCCTGAACTCATCTCTATCCAGGATATTTTTTACGTAAATCTCGGCAAAAACAGGGTACCACAGGGAGCGGACTTGGTCGTTGTAATGTACGTCGAGTCTTGATTCATCAATCTTTTTCCCCTTGTCGTCAAAGACGGTAATTTGCGGAGTCAATTTGAATCCCACTTCGACAGATTTCTGTTCGTATCCTAAAACTACCCACACTTTTGTCATTTTTCTTTGGAGATCATAAAAGACAGGCACCATCATTCTGTTATCACGTGAAACATCCGGATCATCGGAAAGATGATTCATCCAGCGGCGGGCAAATTCGATGTCCTTGTTACAGCCGTTGCCCGATCCGTCCCTTTTTGTTATCTGTAGAGCGCAGCCGGTTTCATTTGCAACGATTAAAGCCGCCCCGAAAAAGAGCGCCTCCATTTCTCTCAGTTCCAGGGATAGGTCCTTCTTGACAGGTCCCGATGCCGTCAAACGGTGTATCTTTCCGAGATTGCTTTCCCCAAGCATGTCTTTCAGTACGCTATGGATGAAATTATAAGAGCGGGCCCTTCTCAAATAGTAGGTTGCCAGCGGCTCTAAAGTGAGCTCCGGAGAAATATCTATGCGTATCTTTTGCTCAGCCGGCCCTGGGTGATATTTAGCAGTGAGCATTAGAGGAATTTCGAGTTGCTTGATGTGGGTTTCCCTTGTGAGGGCCAGAAGAGATTTGAACAACTCCTCCAGTTCTTCCCTGTAACTTTGGGTAAACTCCAGCTTCTTGCCCTCGGGGGACTTCTCAGGGAGAATAAGGCTTTCCAGGGAATACGTCTGGTAGTCATACCAGCCGGAGTTTCCCCGGGGGGTTAGATCGATTCTGCCTGTCTTGATTTCCTCGATCAGTGTTTCAGCAAGATTGAAATTGTCAGGGATGAGTTTATTGCCGTAGAGTTTCTTTACAAGGTCTGTTTCATAAGATCTTGATGGTGGAAAGAATACGACCGCTTTTTGTTGTTCCCCAGTCGCACGAGTAGTAAGATGGTCCTCGATGCAGCACCTTAAATCCGTAACATCCGATGGGAACGGGTTGGTCATTTTTTCGGTAAATCCCAGGTACTTAAAATAGAAATCTTTTGTCTGCCCGGCTTTCTTTTTGATGGCCTGCACAAGTGCGGCGCTCTTCTCAAGTTTGGTTTGCAGGAGGCGATCCTGCCGGAAAATCTTGCCGAGTTCCTCATTCCATGTGTAAAATCCTATTGGCTTTGAGCGAAGAAGCTCTTGCAGAAAAACCTCCTTTATTTTTTGGCTTAACTCTGTAACCTTTGCATCCTCGCCTAAGTTCTGCCCTCCCAGCGATGATGCCGCATCAATAAAAGCCCTCGACCATTCTTTTTCCTGCTGAGGGATGGAGGGATCGCCAAGGTCCTTAAGGGCACCCAAAAGGGCGGACAGAAACATTTTCTTTCCCAAAACGCCCGGCAAGCCTTCCTGCATGGCTATCTCAGCGGCCGCATAAAGCCCGTCATCAAACTGTTTGGCCTTGGCCGACAGAATCGATGCGGAAACAAAGTCAACACTCCCCGCGTCCGGAGGGCCACCTGCGTTCGTTGAGTGACGATCTCCCGGGGCTGGATAGAGCCTCTCCTCACCACCGCCTCCATGGCGGACCATTTTGGGGATCTCCATGGTGAGGACCTGTCTGGATAGATCAACTTTGATCGTATAGTCCCCAGACTTTCTTTGACTTGCCAAAGAGTGATATTCCGTTGCGCCGGACGGCTTATCACAGCCTTCATCGCCCTTACAGGAAACTGAAAAATCTGCAAACATCATGAACAGCACCATGAATATAGATACTATGTTCGCCCACATGAAAGCCTCCACTAACCGTTCACCGCAGATTGAACATAAAAACTCGCAGGATTTTTCCATATGCCTATGAAAAACGCAAGTGCTGCGACCTGAAACTGCCCAAAGCGGTCCCGTTGAGCTTGCTCTTGCCTTTTTCAGTGGGATATTCGATTATCCGATGGGCCTTCAGCGTGTACCAGGAGGTTCCGTCCGCAGATACACTACCTCAGGGGAGACCATGAGCCAAAATGTGAGCCGCAGAGAACTGATTTTAGTCTTAATGTTTAGCCTGACAGTGGCGCTGGTCAGCGCCCGGCCTTACGCCGGCGGGTGGAACGACGGCAGCCGCCTGGCTCTGGTCGAAAGTCTGGTGGATTTCAGAACGCTGTCAATTGACCGGTCAATTTTTGTCGATCCGGCTAGGACCAGAGATGCTGAGGCCAAACCTTATCCCCCACAGCAACAAGGTCTCATGGAAGGCGGCACGCTCGATAAAGTCTTTATCAATGGCCGATTCTATTCGGATAAACCCATGGTCCCGGCCCTTTTCATGGCCGCATGCTATCAGGTCCTGGAGTGGATCACTGGATTGCAGGCCCGCTCGCGACCCGACCTGTTCGTCTACGCGATGACCCTTATTTCCTCAGGATTGGCGTATGTGGTGGCGGTGCTTTCCATTCACCTGTCAGCACGGAGAGTATTATCCGGAAGCTCCATGGCGCTTGCCGTGACTATCAGTTTTGCTCTGGGTTCATCGGCGCTCGCGTATTCCAGGCAGGTAAACAGCCATGAGGGATTGCTCGCCGTGGCGGCTGCTCTGCTGGTTTGCCTCCATTGCTTGCCGCAACGGCTTCTTCAGAGCCCCTCACCCCGTGGATTGATGGCTGGCATAGGATTGCTGACTGGCCTGGGTTACTGTACGGACTTTGCTCTCGGTCCTCTTCTGCTGATCGTCATTTTGCCCCTGATCATCTACCGGTGCCGCATCATCGGGCGAAGGGGCCCGGGCATGGTCAGCGTATTTTTCCTTTCCGCTCTTCCTTTGATTGTCCTCCATCATGCACTCAATTATCACATCGGCGGGACATTCCGCCCAGTCAACACCGTTGCCCAATATCTTTTCTGGCCTGGTTCACCCTTCGACCCCAGCAACGCCACCGGCCCCTGGCTTCATCGCAGCATCTGGCGCGGCCTGGCTTACGCGCTCGAACTTTTGTTCGGCAAAAAGGGCTTTCTGCTGCACCAGCCCGTATTGATCCTTGCATTTTTGGGCGGCATCGCGGTGATGATCGCAAAACGAGCGCTCCTGCCGGAGTTGCCGGAAATGATCTTTTCATTCGCATGGAGCGGGGTTGCCTGGTTGGTCTATGCATGGGGTTCGAACAACGCTTCGGGGTTATGCGCCACTATCCGCTGGTTCGTGCCGTTGCTCGCACCCGGCTATTATGTGCTCCTGGTGGTATTGCGTTATCGGCCCGATCGCTACCCTGAGTTTCTGGTGCTCGCTGCCGGCGGTATGGTGCTCTCAGCCCTAATGTGGTACAATGGTCCGTGGATGGGCATGGTTCCCGGATACTGGTTTATCGTTGGAACAACTCTGCTGGGCTGGAGTATGGTCGTGATGCGCGCACGAAGGTCCATCCGCTTGCTATAGGCGGCGTCATGCCCGGCAGCCCGCTAACCGCTTCGGAGTGGGCGCCAGGGAAATGAGACAATATGAACTGGTATATCGAGGTGTTAAGGAAGTATGCGGTGTTTAGCGGACGGGCGTGGCGATAAGAATACTGGATGTTCTTTCTTTTCAATCTGAA
>JBELAB010000008.1:0-19024 GCA_049509275.1 Syntrophobacteraceae bacterium
AGGGAATGCGGGGCCATCTGGAGCTGAACGGCGCCCCGGCCGGAATCTTGCTTGCATCCCAAACTCAGCGTATGTAGTACCGACGACAATGACTCGCTTTATGGCCGCCACCATCTCCTACATGCCATAAGTGGTGGTGAGGGGAGGATTCGAACCTCCGAAGGCTACGCCGGCAGATTTACAGTCTGCTCCCTTTGGCCGCTCGGGAACCTCACCCTGAAAAAGCCCGCTCTAAGAGCCATAAATTCTGAACAAGCTGTCTCATGTACCATATCGAACAATAAAAAACAACATTCTTTTTCGCAAAATTCACCGGATGCCCATTGCACGGGGAAAATACGCAGAAGCCTGCCTCATTGTGCGGATTTTACCCTGGCGATCTGCTGGTCGATCAACGCGGCAGGAGGATAATCACCGGGCGCCTTGGAGGCAAGCTGATACATCTCGGCCGCCCTGGAAAAGTCCTTTTTGCTTTCGGAAATCCTGCCCAGGTTCCAGTCGGCTTCCCGCTCCAAGTCCTGCACGCCGAGTTGCTTCAGGCTGGTCCATTCACTGGCGGCCTCCTCGGGCTTTCCTGCCGACTCGTAGGCATAGCCAAGCTGATACAGGATGAGAGGTCTAAGGCCGTAACCCGCAGGCGCCAGATTGAGGGCTTCTTCCCCGGTCTTGATCGCATCTCCGTAGCGCCTGGTCTCAAAGAAAGCCTTTGCAAGCTCGATCCTGGCGTCTAGAGCCGGCGCCGTACCCTCGTGTTCGGAGATGAATGTCTTAAGATCCGGGATAATCTTTTCCCAGTCCGCCGCACTCCCCCCGCCCTCTGCAGGAAGTCTGGATACAAGCGTCCCGTAATCGGACTGGGCCTGGACCTGTTTTGAACGATCGTGGGCGCTGTACGCCCACACCGCTATAACTGTAAACAGGATTGCGGTGCATGCGCCAAAGACGATCGTGTAATTCTTATCAGCCCATTTTCTGGCTTTCGCAAAAGTTGTATCAGGCGTCAGCACCAGTTTTTTCTGCGACTTCTTGACAGGTTTTATTTTCTTTGCACCCAAAGCGGACTCCTTCATTGTTTGCGAGCGGTCCTGCTAATGCGATCACTCGATATTTTGCGCCTGCTCCTTGAGTTTTCCTATCTCCGTCTTCATCCGTACGACCACCTGCACCGTATCCAGGTCGGTGGTCTTGGAACCAATCGTGCTGGCTTCGCGGTGAAGTTCCTGAATAAGGAAATCCAGCCTGCGCCCGTCGGCTGGCTTTGCACCGGTCAGAGCGGCCTCAACCTGTCCAAGGTGGCTTCCCAACCGAACGATCTCCTCGTTTATGTCTGCCCGGTCGATGATAAACGCTATCTCCTGCAGGAGCCTGTTCTCATCGGGCTCCATCCCGCCCAGCAGTTGCTTCATCCGGTCGTGCAGCCTGGCCCTGTACTCTTCGATAACGGCCTCCCGGCGGCTCGCCACCACCGAAAGATCATCTCTTAGCGCCGCCAGCCGGTCCATGAAGTCCCGAAGCAACGATTCGCCCTCAAGCGCGCGCATCCGTAGCACCTGGCCCAGCGCCTCGGACATGGCGGATGACAAAACTTCCCTGATCGCTTCGGAGTCAATAAGTGCTTCCGGCATCTCATAGATATGCGGGACCCTTAACAGGTGATCCAGCGAAGGCTCTTCTGAGTGCACTATCTCGCGGTGAATCTCCTGGAGCTGTGACCAGTAGTATTGAGCAAGCTCCAGGCTGATATGCGGCGACTTTTGCCTGACATCGGTGCTCTCTATCTGAATGAAGGCATCGATCCGGCCTCTTCGTATTCTCTTTGCAATCAGCTTCCTGCACAAGTCCTCGAACTCAAAGAAGTTTTTTGGAATGCGAACGGAAATGTCGAGCTGCTTGGCATTAAGAGCGCGCATTTCAACACTGATGGTGTAGCCCGCTCCCTCTTTGCGGCTGCGGCCAAATCCGGTCATACTGTGAATCAAGATAAACTCCCTATGGATATATCGATTGCGAAGAAATTATATCCGATCAATACTCCGGATCATCGCACGCATCTCGGAAACCGAAAGCTGGCCCGGCGCGGCGGCAGACCGGCCCTCAAACTGCGCATAAGTCCACGGACTGCCCAGAAATATGCTCACAAGCCTGCTCCATTTGCCGGCCGGTCCCATGCAGAACGCGATCAGCTCAATTCCGAATTCTTTTCCGGCCAGAGGAATCAGTTCGAGCACCCTCAGGTTATCTTCGCCTGATTGGGCCATGGTCACTATTTTCAAAGCATCGGCGCCTGTTTTGCGCATGCTTTTCAGCTTTTTCCGCAAAATCCCACTGGAGGGGGTCTCAGCAGGGCTGTGCCACGAAAGCAGGACCTTTGCTCCGGTGCGCCGAAAAGCAGCGATATCGTCCATACCTGCGTGGTGTTCAAGGTCTATCCAGTCGGCGCCGGATTTTGCCGCTTCCTCGAGCATGCTCAGCCGGAGGTCCTCCCGGCCGGCAAAGACGCCCATTTGCCGAACCGGCCTGTTGGTGGCTATCACCGGAAGCCGCTGCTTTATTGACAGAGCGCCGAGAAAATATTTCATCTCCTCCATCGAGTGGTTGTTGGCGAATTTATCCATTCGCCACTCCACCAGATCGACTTCGGGGTGGTTGAGCCATTTCGGAAACTCTTTAAAGGAGCATTCGACAAGACATCCGCAAATACCGGCCTTACGAACCCGGCAAGATTGTTTCCCCCGCTCCGTGTTGGTATTGTCTGAACCGTCTTCAACCCCACCCGCATCCACGTCAAAAGGGCTCAGTATATTTCCTCGTTCCTCACCCCCGCTCATGCCCGCCTCCGGGATAATGCGGCCCATTCGCATCTTTTCCTCGATATGATAGACTTACATATATTACTTGTAATTAAAAAGAACGCGCATCATGCAAAAATAAATACCAGATAGTGGTGCAGGTGCATATCGCTATGTTGAATAGTGCAAAACCGAGAGCCCGGTTTATTCCATTAACGCCGGACGCTAGATTTCAAGGCAGGGCCAGGTGGACATTTTACCGCCTTCAGGCGGAAGTCGGACGCGTCGGGCGGGCGCACGATGCCTTCTCGATCCGGAAAGGCCGTGCCGGATCGCTTTTCGGATAAGAGCCGAGAATTTTCAAAAAGGTCACCCTGTTCGCCAGGACATCAAGGGCCGCCCGGACGGGGCTGTCGTCCCGGTGGCCTTCTATATCCGCATAAAAGAGGTACTGCCACGAAAAGAGCCGGTTGGGGCGCGATTCGATACGGGTCAAATTGATCGAGGAAAGGGCGCCAAGGGCGGCGAGCAATGACCCGGGCCTGTCGGAAACCGCAAAGATCAGCGAGGTTTTGTCGTTACCGGTCGGCGGATTGCAGTAGTTGCCAAGCGCCAGGAACCGGAGGGCGTTTCCCGGACCCTCTTCGATCCGTTCGGCCAGAATGTTGAGTCCGTAACGCTGGGCCGCATAGAGGTTGCAAATGGCCGCTCCGTTCGGGTCATCCTTTGCCAGCAGTGCGGAGCGTTCGGTCGAAGAGCACTCGACGTGCTCGGCGTGACCGATATTTTCAAGCAACCACCTGCGGCACTGGTCAATGGCCTGTGGATGCCCGTAGAGACGCCTTACCTCACCCGGACCTTGAGCGTTGCCGCAAAGGTAGTGAGCTATCTCCAGGTAGCATTCACTGATTACATGCACCTCGCGCTCATAGAGGAGGTCCATGCTGTGGCCAAACCCACTCTGAAGTGTGGTCTCAATCGGGATCACCGCCAGGTGCGCCTTCCCTTTGAGAAAGCTGTCGAACACCTCATCCAGAGATGCGCAGGGCAGATAGCAAGCTGAGTGGCCGAAAAGCGAAATAGATGCCAGGTGGGAGTTTGTCCACTCAGGGCCGAGGAAGGCAACCTGAAGCCGGTACTGGATAAGCCGGGAAGCCGCAAACACTTCGCGGTAGATGTAACGCAGCGATTCCTCGGATAATGGGCCGGAGTTTAGCTTCGAGAGGCGCTGGAAAACTGCCTGCTCGCGTTCCGGGTGAAAGAGGGGAAGGCCCATTGAGGCTTTTATCCGGCCCGCTTCGATGGCAAGTTCCATCCGCCTGTTAAGAAGCCGGAGCACCTCTGAATCTACACCGTCGATTTGTTCTCTTATCTCATCGAGCTCTTCATCCACTTTCGTTCAACCGACTCCTGATTATCAACCCTTGCGGATTGTTTGCTCTATTCAAAATCAACCGCCGATAGAAAACATTGGACGAGAGATGCACTTGCGGAAAACAGGGCTGCTCAGTTGGTGCTTTTCCGGCTTTTTGTTTATGGCTCTACGCATTACGGCGGCAATCTCTTCGTCTGAGGCGCCCTGTCGCAACGGCCCCCGTAGATCGGTCTCATCACGGGAAAAGAGGCAGGTGCGGAGTTTTCCGTCCGAGGTTACCCGAAGCCGGTTGCAGCTCGGGCAAAAATGGCCTGATACCGGGCTGATGATTCCGATTTTCCCCAGAGCGCCCTGGAACCTGTAATGAAGTGCCGGGCCGTTGCTCTCGCCTTCGATCGAGGCCTCCAGAGGCGCAACACGCCTCAAGCGCTCCAGGATTTCAGATGCCGCAATGAAAACTGAGTCGTGATCGACCTCAAATCGGAAAGGCATGAACTCGATAAAGCGCACGTGGAACGGGAATTGGAAAGTCAGGCGCGCCAAATCTTCAATCTCGTCCTCATTCACCCCGCACATGATTACCGCGTTCAACTTCACAGGCGAAATGCCTGCCTTTTCAGCGGCCATGATCCCTGCCCACACCTGGCTATGAAGGTCTTTGCCGGTGATCTTCGCAAACCTTTCAGGCTTCAGGGTATCAAGGCTGACATTTATGCGCCTGATGCCCGCCTGGAGAAGTCCCACGGCAAAATCCGAGAGCAGGACCCCGTTTGTCGTAAGGCTCAGGCTCCTTAGTCCCGGGACTCTGGAGATGCTTTCGCACAAACTGAGCACGTCCTTTCTGACCAAAGGCTCACCGCCCGTGATGCGCACCTTCGATATGCCCATTGAGACCGCGATCCGCACAAGCCTTACTATTTCCTCGTAGCGCAGTATTTCCGTGTGGTCCAGCTTTGCAACACCGCTTTGTGGCATGCAGTACGAGCAGCGAAGATTGCACCTGTCCGTAATTGACAATCTCAGATAATCGATCTTCCTGTGGAAAGAATCGGTGGGCGGAACGGGCATTTAAATTTCCCCGGCTAAAGAGCATTATTTGTTTCAAACCTACCAAAGCTATTTATTTCATAACATTTGGATAAGCTTTTATAAAACACAAAAACCACCATTGCGGCAAGATTCTGCCCAATGCGCCGGAAGTTGGAGCGTCACAGTAAATGATAGTCAAAACTTTCTTGACTTTGAGATTTCGCTGTGTTTTATGACTGACCAGTCCGTATCAGGGGGAAGGAGCCGCTTGGTTGCAAAAATATCCGGACCAGCAAAATGTGTACGCTAACGTAAAGAAAATGGCCCTGGCCGGAAACAGACAGGGGCTGATCGAGGCCATTTCCGAAGAGTTGTCGGGCTCGACACTCGAAAACCTCACCGAAGAGCTTTCGCACTGGTTTTTCCATATCCGGGGACCGCTACGCACCGGGCCGCTTCAAAACAAAATCGGCCTTTCAGTTCTAATGGAGGCCCTCGGGGAGATTGCCCGAAAGAAAGGTATCCCGGCATCGAGTTTCTACCCGAGCCTTTTGGAGAAAATCCTGACGGAGGAAGCTGCCCCGCTCCTGTCCAGGCCGAGCGCCAAAGAGAGGATACTCGAGGCGGCCCTGGAGGTTTTTTCTCATAAAGGCTTTCATCCGGCCACCATGGACGAAATCGCCGAAAAGGCCGGCGTTGGCAAAGGGACCCTTTACCGCTATTTCGAGACCAAGGAAAAGCTCTTTGCTGATCTGGTGCGGCTCAGATTGGACGAACTCGGAGCAACGGCCGGTTCGGTAATAGACGGCCGCGACGACGTGCTGACGATGATTTCCAAGTGCATCCGGATGTATTTCGAATTCTTCGACCGAAACCAGCGTCTCTACAGGCTAATCATCCAGGAACAGCTGGACCTGGGCGAACACTCCCCGGACGAGTACTTCCGAAAAGTGATGCGGGCCATTCCGAATCTTAAGAGGAAAGTCTACGAAGGGACCCAGCAGGGGATTCTCAAGGACGTCGATTTTCAAACGGTCTTTTACGGCACTATGGGCTTTGCCCACGGAGTTATACAGAAATGGCTCGCCAGGGATTGTTCCTATCCCCTTATAAATGAGCTTCCTGGCGTGTTGGAAGTTTTGTTCCATGGATTTGTCAAAGATGCCCGAAGAAATGAATGCAAAAACTGACTTGACAGGGAGGATTCAATGAGCATGACAGCAGAAAAGACCAAAATCATCGATATTATTGCAAACCAGCTCGGAGTTGACAAAGAGATGGTAACTCCAGGCGCAAACATAGTTGACGACCTGGGGGCCGATTCTCTCGATGTCGTGGAACTGGTAATGGCGATCGAGGAAGCCTTCGACACGGAAATCCCCGATGAAGACGCAGAAAAGATTCGCACTGTTCAGAATATTTTTGACTATATGGAAAAAAAGGCTGCGGCATAGCCTTAAAGACGGAAGCGAGAAGTGGGAAGCAAAGAGCTTTTCGCTTCCTGCTCCCTGCTCCTTGCTCCTTGCTCCTGACTTCATTTCAGGATTTTAGATTGAGCGACTTCCAGGTCCTTGCCTCGGTTGAGCGGGTGGTTGCTCAAAGCCGCTCGGTCTCGTTTCATCCGGATCGGATCAGCCCGGCAATATTGAAATGGGGACATACGGCAAACCCGTCTTCATCATGGGAACATCCGTGCCATTTCTTTGACGGGACCGCTGAGAGCGTTCGCTGGATTTTTGCTCTTGACATTTTGAACCACTGCTTCTGGCCCGATCCGGGCGAGCCTGTATGGACGGCCATCTACAATGGTGAGCCTTACTCGGGGTACTGGGGTCTTGCCGCCGGTCTGAAGAGTGCCCAAGAGCACGGTTTCCCCATAACCGATCCTCACTTCCTGTCGGGTATAAGCGCAGGCGACCTGGCCGAAATCTTTTCCGGTCCTGGCATGATGCCGATGTTGGAAGAGCGGTTGAAAAACCTCCGGGAGGCAGGCTCGATAATTCTGTCCGAACTCGGGGGCGATATCATGTCCCTGTTCGATACAGCATCCGATGTGAGTGCCGTCCGGCTGGTCAGCATGATTGTCTCCCTTTTTCCGAGCTTCCGCGATGAGGCCCTTTACAGAACTGAAAGAGTTTATTTCTGGAAGAGGGCCCAGATTTTCGCCTTTGACGTTTTCACCGCGTTCGGGGGAGAGAGATGGGGTAAATTCAACGACATCGGGCGGCTTACCGCATTTGCCGACTACAAGCTTCCACAGGTGCTCCGGGAGCTTGGAATTATTTCATATCATTGCGGGCTTGCGGCCAGAATTGACGCCATGGAACCTCTCCAACAAGGCTCCGAAGAGGAAGTCGAAATTCGGGCAATGACCGTATGGGCCGTCGAGAAACTGAGGACTGGTTTCCGGGAGCACGGGCGCAAGCTTACGAGCGCCCTGGTCGATAACTGGCTCTGGCAGTTGGGTCAGCTTGATGCATTTCGCAAACGCCCTTTCCACCGCTGCCGGACGATTTTTTACTGAAAGGCCTTCCATACAAATTTGACAAATGAACAAAGACAAATGAACAAATGAAAGGTTAAACAAAAAGCATCTCCGCCTGAAAATCGTCTAACCAGCATCCAAGAGCCGGTGATTCTCCATCAGATATGATCGTGCATTAAATTGCCGCCTGCTCCCTGGCATTTTGGCATGATTCGGGAGGACCGAAGAGCGGATGCTTGTCTAACCCTTGCGCGGAATAGACAGAAAAGGCGCCCATTCTTGCTTCACCAGGATGATGCATGGATAGTTTTATTTCATATCCTTGCTGAGTCGAAGGACGACCTTCTCCCCTAATTCAGCGAGAATCGCCCTCATTGATTCGTTGATTCGTTGATTTTAATCGGGCCTGAATTGTTCCAGCCTCTAAACATAGCCTCCTTTTCCTTCTCCCTGAGCTGATCGACGATGGAAGCGAACAATTCCAATATGAAGAGTTTTCCCAGGATGTGGCGTTCCGGAGCGGTCAGGTCTCTGTCGGTATCGAAAGATTTTTCATCCCTTGTCGTTATTATCATGCCAACCGTCCTCATCCTTCCAAAATCCTGTAATGAAATCAGCACAGGTCAGTGTTAAATCTGCCCTCGGCAAAAATCCTCTTCACACCCTTGCTTATCTTGCATTCTTGTCCAATAATGCCCAAATGGTCCTTTCGGTATCATTTAAATGGAGAATATAGATTTCCCATGCCACGCCTCAAACTCAGAAATCAAGACATGGAGCGGATACAAACAAGGCGGCTCCTTGCCCTGAAAAGGGCCGAAGAATCATGCCTGTATCTCTGCGGCCTCGGAGCCAAGGAGTCCTTCATCTTCGGATCGCTGCTTTCGGGGGATTTCCGGGCGCACTCGGACATAGACCTTGCCGTCTCTGGCTTTCCCCGCGAGCATATCTACAAGGTGGAATCCAAAATAGAAGAAATCGTTGGTGGCATGCACTTCGACCTAGTCTACCTCGAAACTGCTCCAGCATATCTGGTGAAAAAAATCAAAGAAACGGGGAAAAGATATGCTTGCGATCTTTCTTGATGTTCAGAACGAGATACTGGATATCAGCCGGGAGTTCGAGGTGATGCAGAGGAAGGTCCAGAGGTTCGAGTCGGCCGAAGACATAGAGGATAAGGACTCCCACACAAGGGCCATCGCCGGATGTATCCACGGCATTTACAGCGGGATGGAAAGAATCCTCAAGCACCTGGTCAACCACATCGACGGTGTGCTCCCGACCGGGGATGATTGGCGCATTCAACTGTTGCGCCGTGCGAAATACACCAACGAGGGGGTGTGGCCCGCCATTATCTCGGAGACAACATTTCAGTCACTCGACACCCTTAGAGGCTTCAGACATGTCTTTAGGGGAACATACCACGCGAACCTCATCCCGGAGCTTATCATGGAGAGGGTGAATGAGACTTTGAAGGCTTACCCGGGATTCATCGACGACATTAAGCACTTCCAGACCAGCATGGAACATAGGCAAGGCGCATGAAGACCGGCGCAGTGAAGGGTAGATGGCGAGACGGTTTTGTTCCTGCGTCCCCGAGTCTCCGTATCCCCTGCGCCAGTCCTGTGCTTGCCGAAAGCTCACTGCGTCCCCCACCCGCCAACCAGAAACCCGCAAAGACAGCAAGGGAGGGACACATCTCTTAAAAACGCATTGAGGAATTGAGGAACTTAATCCCTGAATTGAAGATTTTTCAATCCTGTTAATCCTGCCAATCCTGTCAAAGTCTCTTTGTGCGAAGTGTCAGGCCGAAAACTCCATCGTTAGATCGATCGCCCTTGCTGAGTGGGTAAGAGCGCCGCAGCTCACGAAATCGACCCCGGTTTCGGCTATGGCGCGCACGGTTTCGAGCCTGACGCCCCCGGAGGCCTCCAGAACGACGCGGCCTTTGCCGATCTCTACGGCCTCCCTCAGCATATCCAGCGTAAAATTGTCGAGAAGCACTATGTCGGCCCCGGAGGCGATGGCCTCATCGAGTTGCCCGATGCTTTCAACTTCGATTTCGATGCGCAGGGTATGGGGAGCGCCTTCGCGCGCGCGGCGGACCGCTGCCTTTATGCTTCCCGCTGCCGCAATATGATTGTCCTTGATCAGTATGCCGTCGGCCAGGCCGAACCGGTGATTCCTGCCGCCTCCGTGCCGCACGGCTTCCTTTTCCAGGCTTCGCCACAAAGGGGTAGTCTTTCGTGTATCGAGCAGTTGGCACCCGGTCCCAGCGACGGCTTGCGACATTTTACGCGTCAAAGTGGCGATCCCGCTCAACCGCTGGGCGAAATTCAGGGCAGTCCGCTCGCCGGTCAAAAGGGCCCGCACCTTTCCCTCCAGCTTAAATACGGCAACATTTGGCTCGATCCGGTCCCCATCGGGGAACGGGCATTTTATCCTGATTTCAGGGTCGAGAAGTTCGAAAATCCTTCGGAATGGCCTGGAGCCGGACAAAATGAAGGGTTCGCGTCCATAGACAACGGCGCCAGCTTCCAGACCGGGGGGGATAATAGAAAGCGTCGTTGCATCCCCACTCCCCACATCTTCGAGAAGAGCCAGCCGGAACAGTTCATCCATATCCATCGTTGCCGTCATTGCGCCCGGCTTTCCCGCAGTCCGTTCATGATTTCGAGTCTGCGGTTCAATTTTTCCATCTTCTCGCCAAGCCGCGCGTTCTTCTCGCGTTCCTTATCGATTACCTCATGGGGGGCTTTCTGGAGAAAATCATCGTTTGACAGTTTCCTGTGAGTCAGACCGAATTCTTTCTCCAGCTTGGAAAGCTCCTTTTGGAGCCGGTTCGACTCGCTCTCGAAGTCCAGAATGTCCTTGAGCACTACGAAAACTTCCATGTTCCCGACCACCCCACCTGCCGCGTACCTGGGCTTATTCATCTCGCCGGCCCGGGCGGCAGTAAGCCTGGAGACCTTTGCCAGGCCGGCAATGGTGCGCTCGTGCTCCCTGAGAAGATCGAGTTGCGAGCCCTGCTCGCAGAGGCACACCACCTCCACCCTGAGCGCCGGGGAGACGTTCATCTCGCCGCGGATATTGCGGATTGCGACTATGACCGCCATAAGCGTTTCCATCTGCTCTTCGGCTTCGGGGTCGATCCTTTGTGCCTGGGCTTCGGGAAAGGCCGCTTTCATGATGCTCACACCGGATGTGTGAGGCAATTTGTGCCAGATTTCTTCGGTTATGAACGGCATCACGGGATGCAGAAGGACCAGGACTTTTTCGAGAACCGTGGCTGCAACAGACCTTGCCTGCGCGCCCGCCTCCGCATCCTCGCCGTAGAAATAGGGCTTGACGATTTCCAGGTACCAGTCGCAGTACTCGTGCCACAGGAACTGATAGAGCACCTGAGCGTACTGATTGAAATAGTAGGTATCCAAAGACTCAGCGGCTTCTGCGGCAACCCTTTGAAGGCGGCTCAGAATCCAGCGATTGGCAAGCGCGGGCGGTTTTTCGGGGATTTCGACCGGCCCCTTGAACTCTTCGAGGTTCATCAGAACAAGCCGTGCGGCGTTCCATATTTTGTTTACAAAATGCTTGTAGCCCTCGATGCGCTCCTCGGACAGCTTGACATCCCTCCCCTGGACCGCAAAGGCCGTGAGGGCGAACCGCAAAGCGTCCGTCCCGTATTTGTCCATCATGAGAAGGGGGTCGATAACGTTTCCCCTGGATTTGCTCATTTTCTGCCCCTCGGCATCGCGAACAAGGGCATGCACATAGACTTCACGGAATGGGACTTCCCCCATGAACTCGAGTCCCATCATCATCATTCGGGCCACCCAGAAAAACAGAATGTCGAATGCCGTAACCAGAACGGAAGTGGGGTAGAATTTTTTCAGATCCAACGTATTGTGAGGCCATCCCAGGGTCGAAAAAGGCCACAGGCCGGAGCTGAACCATGTGTCCAGAACGTCGGGGTCCTGTTCGACCGGGGCGCCGGGGCAGTTCGGACATTCCAGGGGAGCTTCCATGGAGACGATAACATCATCGCACTTCCGGCAATACCATGCCGGGATTCGGTGTCCCCACCATATCTGGCGGCTTATGCACCAGTCCTCGAGGTTTTCGAGCCAGTTGAAGTAATCTTTTTCCCATTTGGGCGGGACGATTTTGGTTTTACCCTGTTTGACCGCGTTAACGGCAGCTTCGGCAAGAGGTTTTGTCGCAACGAACCACTGAAGCGAGAGCATCGGCTCAACCACATTATGGCAGCGGTAGCAGTGCCCAACCCGGTGAGCGTAGCCTTCGACTTTTACAAGACAGCCGCTTTCTTCAAGGTCTTTTAGAATTTGCCTGCGACAGGCAAACCGGTCCATTCCGGAGTAGCGGCCTGTCTGTGCTGTCATGATCCCGCGTTCGTCTATGACCTGCACCAGTTCGAGGCCGTGCTTTACGGACAGCTCGAAATCGTTGAAATCGTGGGCTGGAGTAACCTTGAGCGCCCCAGTGCCGAACTCGCGCTCGACATAGGAATCTGCGATTACCGGGATGTTGCGGCCCACTATCGGCAAGACCACCTTTTGTCCGATAAGGGCCTTGTATCTGTGGTCCTCCGGGTTCACGGCAACAGCCGTATCGCCCAGCATCGTTTCCGGCCTGGTAGTGGCCACTACCAATGACCCCTTTCCGCTTACCAGGGGATAACGAATGTAGTAGAGAGAGCCGCCCAGTTCCTCCCCCTCGACTTCGATATTGGCCAGAGCGGTCATGCAGCGCGGGCACCAGTTGATCATGCGCTTGCCGCGATAGATAAGGCCCTCATTATAGAGCGATACGAAAACCTGGCGCACAGCCTGCGAGAGGCCCTCGTCCATGGTAAACCGCTCGCGGGACCAGTCGCAGGATGCCCCGAGCCGCTTCAACTGATTTATTATAATTCCGCCATAGTTTGCCCTCCATTCCCATACGCGCTGCACAAAGGCTTCCCGGCCAATCGAGTGCCTTGTGAGACCTTCAGCCCCAAGTTGTCTCTCGACTACATTCTGCGTGGCGATTCCGGCGTGATCCGTCCCCGGCACCCACAGCACCTCAAAGCCTTTGAGCCTTTTATACCGGCAAAGTATGTCCTGGAGAGTGTTATTGAGAGCATGCCCAATGTGGAGCTGGCCGGTTACGTTCGGAGGAGGGATGACTATGGAGTAGGGCGGTTTAAGACTGGTCTCGTCGGCGCGGAAAAAATGTTCTTCCTCCCAATACCTGTACCAATGCGATTCGACTTCGGCAAATTCATATCCTTTAGGCAGAACGCCCTGGCTCATAAAATTGATTCCCCTGCTAAAACTCTTTCTTAAGCTTCTCCACTTCCTCATTAATTATCGACCTGACCAGGTCCGGCAATCTTGATTCCACCATGACCTGGATATGTTGCTGCAAACGGGACTCGATTCGGCCTATAAGTTCTTCAGCCACTTGTGAAAGGTCGGCAGCAGGCGGAATGGGGACAATCGTGGGAGCGGCCGCTTTCGATGCTGCGGGCTCGGATGATTCATTGGCAATTGCAGGCTTATCCATGAACTCGTCCAGAAACGATTCCTTGTCCTCGAAAACCTGCTGTTCGGCTATCCCCTTGGATTTTTTTCCAGGCGGTTTGGATGCGACGGGCTCGAAAAGCTTCTCATCCTCGTCGGCTTCATCGCCAAATGATTCGAGCAGGTCCTGCCCTTCAGAGCTTTGCCTTTGAGCCTGTTCTTTCATTAACGGCCGAGCGGACTTTTGCGCGTGATTTTCAGGTTCGGGTTCGAGCTCCGGATCCAATTCAAAAACATCAACGTCCAGGTCCTCATCTTCGTCTATGAATCCTGACGGCATCTCGATGATGTCCTCAAGCTCGATTATATCATCGTCCGGACTCTCGAGCTCGATATTGAGGTCCCGCATCGGATTAGATTGCCCTTCATAGGGACTTGATCGCTTCGGTCTTTTCATCATCGCCTCATCGCCTCTCAACCAGGCATTCCCGCCCGTTGGAATGGGAAAACATATCGGACCCAGCAACAAACTAACCGATACCACGCATGAAATTGCCCTGTCAAGGTTTAGCGTGTTTTCGTAATGTTGAAGACCCTTTCGGCGCCCCGGCTTTCATACAACGCACTTGATATCCAGCAGGGGAGTGCCGTCAACGGCGTCCAGGCCGATTACATCGATAACAGCGCCCTTGATCCCGGTTATCTCCACGGTATCGAGTGAGATCGGGTTTGGCCGCTGGGGGCTCCGTGTGGAGAAAACACCTCGCAGCGGGCGTGTACGATCTCCCCTGGGGTGGACCTGGAGGATATCGCGTTGGGCAAGGTGCATCCAGTAGACAATAACGATCTTCCAACCCTTTTCCAGACCGAACAAGGCGTCCATGTACCGCTCATCGACAATCAATTTGCCGCTGACCGCAGATTCGCTGCCTAGCCGGGGGGCCTTGCCCGGCTCGGTGATCGGACTTCGGATTATCCCTATCGGTTTGAGGACTATTTCAAGATTGGCTTCTTCTTTTGGTTTTTCCATCTCAGTTTATTCCCTCTTTTGCATAGCTTCAACGGCCAGCCGGAAATCTTCGGGCAAATGGGTCGCCTGGCCCGTGAAACGCAGGCAAATCATGTTTAATTGTATCTGTGTGCATAGTTCCAATGCGGAGCTTTTAGTTTCGCGGTTTGCCGAAGCCTCCGCCGGTCTGTAAATGAGTTGAGAAAATGAAAGATTTCGTCTCATCAGTGAAGTTATCCCGGTATGTATTTCGATTTCATCGTCGTAGCGTAGAGCTTTGCGGTATTTACAACGGGATTCGATGATAGTGAGATTAAGCTGCCGGTTCAAGAATTCACGATACGGGAAGCCGGTTTTTCTCAAGCAATCTTCACGCCCCAGCTCGAAGAGGTGATAATAATTGCCATGATAGACCGCCTGACCCATATCGACTTCAAAAAACGGGACATGCAGACTCGTTATGTGGTAGGGAATAGCGGTATTTGTCGAGTGCGCCCGGGCGCGAGTGATTATCTTTTTTTGTGAAGAATCGCTCATATTGAAGCTCCTTGTTATAATATGCAGATGAGCACATTCCACGGTTTTTGAATCTTCGACACCAGAGGTGGTTTTTTGGCAATCTTCCCGCAGATGCACAATTCCGGCCGCAGGCGAGATCGTACCAGACAGCAAGGACGCCAATCGTCAATGAGGGCCTCCGGCGGCCCCTACACTCATAAGATCCACAAAAGCCTTGGCCCGGTGCTGGACCGAATACGGACCCCGGAGCCGGCCCCTTTCGTGCCGGACCCTTTCCAGCTCAAAGCTCTGAGCGCAGTTGAAGCACGAGACGTGCTCGTTACCGCCCCAACCGGCGCCGGAAAAACATATATCGCCGTTGAAGCCATTGACAAGGTTTTTCACAGGGGCGGGAAAAGCTGGTACGCATCGCCACTTAAGGCTCTGTCAAATGCAAAGTATCAGGAATTCCGCGAAATCTTCGGCCGGCAAAACGTCGGGATTCTCACCGGAGACAGGAAAGAAAATCCACTTGCCCCGGTAATCGTGGGCACCACCGAAATCCTGCGCAACCAGTTGTATGACACAATGCACCGGGGAGAAGACATCGACATGGACCTGGTGGTTCTCGACGAGGCCCACTACCTCGGCGATGTCGACAGGGGCGTCGTATGGGAGGAAGTGCTCATTTATCTTCCTCCGCGCGTTCGGCTCCTGCTGCTTTCCGCAACAATACTGAATGGCGGTGAAATCTGCAAATGGCTCACCTGGATGCGCAGCTCCGAATGCGAATGGGTGGCGACATACGAGCGTCCCGTCCCGCTTTTCCCGCTTTTCCTTTTCCCCGGTGGAGAGCTTGCGCCGCTGGCGACGCGCCGTGGTTTGCTCCCGGGAATTGAAAAAATCGACCCCAGATCGCTTCCTCGAAACGAACTGCCCGAGATCCCGAGAATCCTCGATGGGCTCCGAAACGCCAACCTGCTGCCGGCCATATTCTTTCTGAAATCGAGGGCCGACTGTGACAGGGCGGTTGAATTCTGCCGGCCGGCTCAAGGGGCGAGCAGGCAGGAAAGTCCTCAATTTCGGGAGGAACTCGCAGAGCTGCTCGATGAATATCCTTTTCTCAGGACACATCAGCACCTCTCGACCCTAAAGAGCTGCCGGGTCGGTTCCCATCACGGTGGGCAGCTTCCACACTGGAAGCTGTTTTTGGAAAAGATGATGCAGGCAGGACACCTGGATGCCATCTTCTCGACTTCGACAATCGCGGCTGGAGTCAATTTCCCGGCACGCACGGTAGTTATTTTTCAAAGCGACCGGTTCAACGGTAAGGAATTCGCAGCGCTTAGCGCAACTGAATTGCTGCAGATGACGGGCAGGGCAGGACGCCGTGGGATGGATGAAATCGGGTTTGTGCTCATAGTTCCCGGCCCGCACCAGGACCCCAGGCTTATAAACGAGCTGTTAAAATCGTCCCCCGACCCGATCCAGAGCCAGATTCGCGTTAATTTCTCCATGGTTTTGAACCTGCTGCTGTCCCACAGCCCCGAGGAGATTCGAGACCTGTTCGTGGTCTCTCTGTCCACTTTCCAGAACCTGAGCCGCGACACACGGTCAATGAAGAAGCTGGAAGCGGTCCGGGCCGAACTCGAGCAATATCGAGAGCAAATGGGCTGCGGATCATTGGATGAGCTATCCGAAATCCGGCCAAGGTACTCGATCGGCATTGCGCAATTGCGGAAAATGCGCAGGTCGCTCAAGCGAAGACCCGGGTACAGAAAAATCGTCGATCAGCTCGCTCCGGGCCGCGTCTTTATCAGTCACAGAGGGACCCCTTATATTTGCGTAGCCTGGCCCGATTTTGAATACAGCAATGTGGAAGCCGTCCGGCTGGCCTATCCGATCCGAATGCGACGCCTGCGCATCCGGACTCACCGTGTGGCGTTTCAGCGTCTGCGTGAGTTGAGTGTTTTGCTCGACTCTTTTCCCGACCTCGAAGAGCGGGAAGAATGGGAAAACCTGATCGCGCGCGCCGTTGAGGGCGAGTTCGGCCCCATCGAGCCGGAGGGAACCGCCGGGACCCCCGCCGCCGACCTTGCATCCAGAGATCTGGCGGCAGCAGCCCAGAGACTGCATGCCTATCCATGCGAACAATGCTCCCTTTTCGGTCCCTGCCAGAAAGAAACGGCTCATCCGTTCTCTGCGGCCCTCAGGCGGCACTTTCAACTATTTGCAAAGGTGGATTCGACCCAGGAGCAACTCTGGCGCTCGTTTATCAAATACTACCGGCTGCTTCAGGCCGAGGGATATGTGCAGGAAGACGGGAAGTTGACCCGCGACGGGATGTGGGCCTCCAAACTCCGGCTCGACCAGCCGCTGCTCATCTCCGAGGGAATCCGCAAAAACGTATTTCCGCGAAATAAACCCGATTTATTGGCTGCGCTCATCGCTCCTTTTGTCACGGACCGCGACAAACAAGGGGACGTGCAACTGGCCTCTTTTATCTGGAAATATCCCGACCTGGCCAAGCCTTTTTTCCAGATGTTGAAGAACCTCCAGCGGCTCAGGGAGCACTTGCAGGCCGAAGGCTTCGAAACCCCGCCGCTTCCGTTCTGGACGGTTGTCACTGTTTACCATTGGGCGCAGGGTCTTTCGTGGGAACAGGTTCGCGAGATTTCCGGTATGGATGAAGGAGACCTTGCGATGATTATACTGCGCACGGCCGACCACCTTCGGCAGATAGAAGCCCTTAGTCAAACGCATCCCCAGCTTGCAGCCACTGCCGCAGAGGCCATTGGTCTGCTGTTGCGCGAGCCTGTGTTGGCAGATTGAAAAACCTCTCTTATTTGAGCCGGTCTGATCGTCTCAGGCGCCAATTTTTCAAAAATAACTTGACATAACGCTTCCAATTCAAATATAAAGAGCAATTCCAAATATTTTCTCATATAGGAGGCGCCGTGATGGTAAAAAGCCCGTGCATAAACTGTGATCGAGCCAACGAGGATAAAAACAAATGTTTGGATAAATGTGATCGGCTCAAAGAATACCAGGAAATGATTCTTAAACAGGGAATCTACGCCACAATGTAGCTACGGGCGTTCAGCCTTTGATGAGCGGCCAGCAGAGGGCCGCTTTTTTTATCCCCAAGTCTTATATTAGGGAAGCATAACGAGTTGCAGTCCAGGAGGATTTGAAAATATGTACGCCATCTTCAGGTCCGGGGGGAGGCAATATGAAGCCCGGCCCGGGCATGTAGTCAAAGTAGAAAAGATTTCCGGCCAAATCGGGGAGAGCGTCACCCTTGATGAGGTGCTCCTTTTCTCCGAGGGCGATCAGTTGCGGGTTGGCCAGCCTCTTGTGGAAGGCGTTAGGGTACAGGCCACCATAATCGGGCAGGGGCGCTCGCCCAAAATCGTGATCTTCAAGCACAAACGCCGCAAAGATTACCGGAAAAGACAGGGACACAGACAGGCTTACACGGCTATGCGCGTGGAAAATATCGGCTAGCGCCGGGCGATTTCAGGTCGCCGGCGGCTTTGAGTTTTTGGAGGAAAATAATGGCACATAAAAAAGCGGGCGGAAGTTCCCGAAATGGCCGCGACAGCGCAGGACAGCGCAGGGGCGTAAAGAAATTCGGCGGTGAATTCGTGCGCGCCGGCAACATTATAGTTCGCCAACTGGGCACGCATTTTCATCCCGGAAACAATGTCGGAATGGGCAGGGACTATACTCTTTTCGCGCTTGCCGACGGCTTGGTTACATTCGAACACAAGGACAAGACGCGCCAGAAGATCAGCGTCTATCCAATCGAAGCCCAGCAGTAGTGTAAATCGGGAAGCTTTTGCTCCCTTCCCGGCTTTACCGACTTTCGTCGGGACCGGGATGGCGTCACCCTGGCGGAAGCCGGGGTCCTTGCACCAGGCCAATGTGCTCCCCTCCACCCAACGGTGAGAGGGGAGTTGTGTTTTGAATTGAGCCGGAGAAAAGTTGTGACTAATCGCACCACGAGGATTTATAATCACAAAGTGAACTCTCCAGCCTTCCCCGGGGATGACTTAACTTTATAAAGAGATGAAATTCATTGATGAAGTGACAATCACGATCGTGGCCGGAAAAGGCGGCAATGGCTGCGTTAGTTTCAGGCGAGAGAAGTATGTGCCTCGAGGCGGACCCGACGGGGGAGGGGGCGGCGAAGGGGGCAGCGTAGTTATGGAAGCCTCGCAACGCAAACACAGCCTGCTTGATTTTCGATATCGAAACCTTTTCAGGGCCGAGCCTGGAAGGAACGGCGCCGGCCAGAACCGGCAGGGACGAAGC
>JBELAB010000080.1:0-14648 GCA_049509275.1 Syntrophobacteraceae bacterium
GCCGCCTCTATCGGGGCGTTGATGGAGAGCAGAGGTCTTCGCGTTTCGCTGCTCAAGCTCGATCCTTATATCAACGTGGATCCCGGGACGATGAATCCTTTTCAGCACGGCGAAGTCTTCGTTACCGATGATGGCGCTGAAACGGACCTGGACCTGGGCCACTATGAGCGGTTCACTCATGCGCAACTCGGCAAGAAAAACAACTATACTTCGGGCGGCATCTACTATTCGGTTATAATGAAGGAGAGGCGAGGAGAGTATCTGGGCGGGACCGTGCAGGTTATCCCGCACATTACGGACGAGATCAAGTCATGCATCCGCGGGTCCGCCGATCACGTGGACGTGGTCATAGTTGAAATCGGCGGGACTGTAGGAGACATTGAGAGTCTGCCGTTTCTTGAAGCAATCCGCCAGTTTCGAAACGACGTTGGCAGGGAAAACGCCATTTTCATTCACGTAACGCTCGTGCCGTATCTGGCGACCTCAGGCGAAGTCAAGACAAAACCCACTCAGCACAGCGTAAAGGAACTGCGCGGCATCGGTATTCAACCCGATATCCTGCTTTGCCGGACCGAGAAGCAGCTCTCTGCCGAGATAAAAGGCAAAATCGCGCATTTCTGCAACGTGGACACGGATGGCGTGATAACGGCCAAGGACGTCGACTGCATCTACGAGGTCCCCCTGCTCTTCCACCAGGAAGGGCTGGATGAAAAGATCGTGAAGCTTCTAAATATCTGGACGCGGGCCCCCGTTCTCGATGATTGGGACAAGCTGGTAGGCGCGATCAAAAATCCGCTGTTCAATGCGAGAATTACGATTGTCGGCAAATATATCGACCTTAAGGAATCTTACAAAAGCCTCAATGAAGCGCTCGTACACGGGGCGGCAGCTCACGGAGTAAAGCTCCAGCTTGATTACGTGGATTCGGAGAACGTGGAAAAAGATGGTGGAGAGGCGCTGATCGAAGGCGCCGACGGGATTCTGATACCCGGCGGCTTCGGCCAGCGGGGAGTCGAGGGCAAGATCAAAGCGATCCGGTATGCGCGTGAGAACAAAATCCCTTTTCTAGGCATCTGCCTTGGTATGCAGCTTGCCACGGTTGAGTTCGCCCGCAACGTTGCGGGGCTTGAAAAAGCGCACAGCATGGAGTTCGACAAGCACACCCCCCATCCTGTCATATACCTGATGCGGGAATGGTTTGACCACAAGACCAATACGATAATCCGGCGCAGCCAGGATTCGGACTACGGCGGGACAATGCGCCTGGGAGCTTATCCATGCGTCCTCGAACCGGGTTCCTTCGCCGCCGATGCCTATCAGGCGATCGAGATTTCCGAGCGGCACCGGCATCGCTACGAGTTCAACAACGAATACAGAGAAGTTCTGGCGCAGCACGGAATGCTTTTTACGGGGCTGTCTCCGGACAAAAACCTCGTCGAGGTAATCGAGCTTCCGGAACATCCGTGGTTTCTCGGCTGTCAGTTCCATCCGGAGTTCAAGTCACGTCCCAGAAAGCCTCATCCGCTGTTCAAGGCTTTCACGGGCAAGGCCCTTGAAGAAGCGCGGCGAAAGGACTCCGAACCGCTCGCTAAACGCTGTTAGGTGCGCGCCGTGGACTTTGAAGTCTTGGGCCAGAGAATCGGGCGGGACCGTCTGTTTCTGATCGGCGGACCGTGCGTTATCGAGAGCGAGGAAATCGCTTTCGAGGTGGCTTGCTTTCTAAAGAACACCTGTGCGCGATTAGGAATCCCCTTTATCTTCAAGAGCTCCTATGACAAGGCAAACCGTACATCCGCCCGATCCTATCGGGGCCCCGGCCTTGAGAGGGGCCTCAGGATTCTCGCCGATGTCCGGGACAAGTACCAGGTCCCCGTTCTCACCGATGTCCATACGCCGGCCGAGGTCGAGCCGGTCTCTCAGGTTGCCGACATCCTTCAGATACCCGCTTTTCTCGCACGCCAGACTGACCTTGTAATGGCCGCCGGTTGGACCGGGAAGCCGGTAAATCTTAAAAAAGCCCAATTTCTTTCACCACAAGATATGGAGCAGGTAATAAACAAGATCAGGGAGACAGGAAACCAGAGGATTCTTCTGACCGAGCGCGGCGCCCAGTTCGGCTACAACAATCTGGTGGTGGATATGCGCTCCATAGGGATCATGGCGGATTTTGGCTATCCGGTCGTCTTTGACGCAACGCACAGCGTTCAGCTTCCGGGTGCTCAGGGCGCCTCATCGGGTGGGGAGAGCCGCTTTGTCCCAGCCCTGGCTCGGGCGGCAGTGGCGGCCGGAGCGCATGGGATCTTCATCGAAACCCACCCTGAACCCGACAAGGCCCTTTGTGACGGCCCGAATTCTCTCAGGTTGGAACAAACAGCCGGACTGCTCGAGAGCCTTATCCGGATATTTGACGTTGTAAGCGGTGAAAATGCCTGATTCAAAACCGGTGATATCGGCGCAAAATATCCACGCCCCGAAAGCTGAGCTGAAGCAGCGGATCCTTCCCGTCCGCATGATGATCTTTGACGTCGATGGGGTCCTGACCGACGGACGGGTCATCTATATGGACGATGGCGCAGAAATAAAAGAGTTCGACGCTCAGGACGGACACGGCATAAAGCTCCTCCAGCGTGCCGGAATCGAGGTGGCGCTGATCTCCGGGCGGACCTGCCGTGCGGTCGAGCACCGCGCCCTTGGTCTTGGAATCTCCAGGGTGTACCAGGGATCCAAGGTCAAGATTGAACCATACGAGCAGCTCCTGGCGGATACAGGCCTCAAAGAACATGAAACCGGCTTCATGGGAGACGACCTTATAGACATTCCCGTGATGCGCCGGGCGGGGTTTGCCGTGGCGGTCCCAAACGGGGCGCCCCACATTTTCCCGTACGCTCATTACATAACCAGGGCTAGCGGTGGGCGCGGGGCGGCACGAGAGGTCTGTGAAATGATCCTCCAGGTCCAGGGTCTGTGGGAAGGAGTAATGAAACGCTATCTGGCCGACCCGCTCGAGCCTGCGGGTTAGAGCGTTTTGACTGGGGGTTCCGTGGTAAACGATTCATATATGGGTAACTTTCGCGGTCTGATCAAATTTTGAGTTTCGCCGGGTTGTTCTCAATCTCCAGGCGCCTATTTTCCGGTTTCCTTCGCCTTGCCTGATTTTCCCCGAGTTTCCAAAGCCTTACTTAATTAACCTTTACAGTCAATACTACCCGTGGTAAAGTACTTGCTGAACTGTAATCATCTAATTTGATTGATATTTTAAGGCGCAAAAAAGAGAATGCCGGGGAAGTGCCGGCAAGGTTGAGAGTAAGTGATTTCCAAGGGCAAACTCGCGCAGTTTTTTGTCATTATGATCATAGTGGCGCTGAGCTTGGTTCTTGTGGCCGGTATCTGGAAGGGAAAATCGAGGCCGGTCCAGCAGGATGCGCAACAGGCTTGTCCGGCTGACGCGGAAATGAAGCTCACGGACATGGAATTCACCGAGATGCAGGAGGGAAAGAGGTTCTGGACGCTTTGCGCGTCGGAGGCCAAGTACTTTCAGGACCAACAGAAGACCCTGCTTCAGAAGGTCCACCTGACTCTCTATTTGGAAAAAACCGGTGAAGAAATCAGCCTGGACAGTCGTGAAGGGGTGTTGCACGCCGGGAGCAAGGATATCGAGCTTAGAGGCAATATCCACGTAACGCTGCCGCGGGATTATGTGTTAACCACTGAGACGGCACATTACACTCACAGCAGCAGAATCGTAGAGTCCGGTGATCCCGTTCACATATCGGGTCCCGGGCTGGAGCTGGACGGCGACACGTGGAAATACAAAATTGCCGACCATGTCGCCAAGGTAAATGGCAAAGTCACAGCCTCTTTGGTTGTGGACAAACTCAGAGTCGAAAAATAGCCCAGCCGGCCCATGCCGCAGCATCAAGGAATTATAATGCGCAAAATCATAACCCTGAGAGCGCTGGTCAGTTTTTTCCCGCTCGTTTTCGTTTCATTGCTGATCTGCTGCCCCCTTACCCATGAGGCGAGCGGGGCAAATGCGAGCAAACCACCACTCGGTATGAATGAAAAGATTGCCAATAGCCAGTCGCCGATTCACATCACCGCCGACAGAATGGAAACAAACCAGGACGAAAACACGATAATTTTCGAAAGCCATGTCGTAGTTCAGCAGGATGATGTGACGGTCACCTCGAACCGGCTCAAAGTAACTATGCTGCAGGGGGACAAAAAAGCTGCATCGGCCGAACCCACTCCGGCAGAGAGAATAGACTACATAGAATTTGAAGGAGATGTTAAAGTCACTCAGCAAGATCGCCTTGCAACAGCCAAGAAGGCCATCTTTTACCAAAAGGAGCAAAAGATAATGCTGCACGGCAGGCCCGTGGTCACCAAGGGGCAGGACCGGGTCGAGGGAGATCTCATTACGATTTATCTCAAGGAGGGCCGCAGCGTTGTGGAAGGCGGCGCCGGAGCGCCGGTGCAGGCCGTTTTGTTCCCGGGGAAAAAGGAATAGGCGTGCTGGGTGAAAATAAAAAGCTGATCGTCAAGGACCTTGTAAAAACTTATAAGGGGCGGTGCGTAGTCGATCATGTCAGCCTCGAATTGCATGACGCTCAAATTGTGGGGCTGCTTGGCCCAAACGGCGCCGGTAAATCGACCACCTTTTACAGCGTTGTAGGTATAATCCGCCCGGACAGCGGCGCTGTTTATCTGAACGGAGAAAATATAACCGCTCAGCCGATGTACTTAAGGGCCAGGAAAGGGGTAACCTACCTGTCTCAGGAACCTTCGGTCTTCCGGAAGCTGACCGTGGAACAGAATATAATGGCTATTCTCGAGACGCTGGAGATCGGAAGAGAGGAGAGGCAGGCCAGGCTCAAAGAACTGCTTGGTGAGCTGCGGATATCACATCTCGCCAAAAATAAGGCCGACAGGCTCTCCGGGGGCGAGCGCAGGCGTGTGGAAATCACCAGGGCCCTTGTTACGCAGCCCAGCTTTATTCTGCTCGATGAGCCCTTTGCAGGAATAGACCCGCTCGCGGTACTGGAAATCCAGGGGCTTATCAGGGCGCTTAAGGCAAAGGGCATAGGCGTTATGATTTCCGATCACAACGTGCGCGAAACGCTCAAAGTCTGTGATTGGGCTTATATAATGCACGAAGGGCGGATCCTGGAAAAGGGCGACCCGATCACTATTGCTCAAAGCGAGCTTGCCAAGCGCACCTATCTCGGGGACCAGTTCCGTTTGTAGATGGATTTAATTGATGGCATTGGAACTAAGACAGCAATTAAAACTGAGCCAACAGCTCATAATGACCCCTCAGTTGCAACAGGCCATCAAGCTGTTGCAACTTTCCCGCCTGGAGCTGCTCGATACGATTCATCAGGAACTCGAAATAAATCCTCTGCTCGAAGAAACCCAGGAAGAACTTCCCACCGAACAGGACGACGAACTCGAGACCCTCACAACCGAAGAGACCCCCTTCCAGGAAGTGCAGCTTTCCGAGAAAATGAGAGCGACCCGAACCAGGAATGGCCCAGTTTCGACAGCAGGCTCACCGAGCCCACAACGCTGGAAGACCACCTGGTCTGGCAGCTTAGACTTTCCGACTTCTCGGACCAGGAGCGGGAAATCGGTGCGTGCATAATCGGAAATCTCAACGATGACGGTTACCTGGACGCGACGATTGAGGAGATCGCTGAAATGTCCGGGGCAGATCCATCCAAGGTTGAACAAGTGCTCGGAAAGATTCAGAACTTTGATCCAACAGGGGTTGCATCCAGGGATCTCAGGGAATGTCTGCTGGTGCAGGCCAAAAGCATGCCGATTGAGGACCAGCTTGTTGTACGAATCATAGAAGACCACCTGAACTATCTCGAAACGAAAAATTATACCGCCCTCATTCGCGCCCTCAAGCGCAGTCCCGAAGATGTGAAGGCGGCGGTCGAAATAATACTCGGGCTGGATCCCAGGCCGGGAAGCGCCTTCAACAAACAAAACGTCGAATACATTAGTCCCGATATCTACGTTTTCAAGGTTGATGATGAATGGGTGATATTGCTCAATGAAGACGGAATGCCCAAACTGAGGGTCAGTTCTTATTACAAAGACGCCCTTGGGGAGGGCGATTTGCTGCCCACTGAAACAAGGGACTACATTCAGACAAAATTGCGTTCCGCTGCCTGGCTCATCAAGAGCATTCATCAGAGACAACGGACCCTCTATAAGGTGTCACAGAGCATTGTGAGGCTTCAGTCAGACTTCTTTGATAAGGGAGTGGCCCACCTCAAACCAATGGTGCTCAGGGACATTGCCGAAGACGTTGGAATGCATGAGTCAACCATCAGCAGGGTTACCGCCAGCAAGTACATGCACACTCCGCATGGGATTTTTGAGTTGAAATATTTCTTTAACAGTTCGATAAATAGCGTCATGGGCGAAGCGGTCGCCTCGGAGAGCGTCAAGGAGCGAATAAGGCAGCTTGTGCGGGAGGAGAATTCCTCAAAGCCTTACAGCGATCAGGAAATAGTGGAAATATTGGAAAAGGAAAATATCAGCATAGCCCGGCGCACAGTAGCTAAGTACCGTGAAATGCTGGGTATTTTGCCCTCGAACAGAAGAAGGAAATCCTGCTGGGGTCCTTGAGAGCAACTTTCCCCATTGCTGTTTTTTTAAAAGGATGATGATGCGTATCAAATTATCTTTCCGAAACACCGAGGCTTCAGAGCCCTTGAAACTCTATGTTGAGGACAAGCTCGCCAGGGTAAAGAAATACCTCGAAGAACCCATTGAAGCTCACGTCGTGCTCAGGGTGGAAAAATTCCGGCACATTGCCGAAGTCTCCATCGATGCCTCCGGCTTTCGGCTGAACGGCGCCGAAGAAACCGATGACATGTACTCGAGCATCGACCTGCTGGTGGACAGCCTCGAGACACAGGCTGCAAGGAAGGGGAAGGAAAAGGTCAGCCGGCGCAGATCGGGCGGAGGCCCCAAAGAGTCGGCCGGCCTGCTCGAACCGGCAGGGCAGGCGACCGAAGACAGGCAGGAGCCTCGAGTGATCAGGGCCGAGCAGGTTTACGCAAAGCCGATGCACCTTGACGAAGCGGTAATGGAGTTGAACCTTTCGAACGACGAGTTCATGGTATTTACCAACAGGAGCACAAACCGGGTAAATGTTCTGTATAGAAGGAAAGACGGCAATATCGGCCTGATTGAAGCAGTCGGGTAGTTGCCCCTTTGTTGCCATTTCAATAGGTTTTCTGAGGGCTGGAGACTGTCTTCCGCCTGATTCGCGATTGGGCGGGGGGGGGAAATCTTCCGGATAACCTGCCCTGCTTGGTTGGCCCTTCACAATTCACGTTTGCCCTTTCCAGATTGAGATATCATCAGCAGAATCCCGGTAGAGGAAATCTAATGAAAATTCTCGACATTCTTGCAGTGGACTCTATTGTTCCCGAGCTCAAAGGGAGGACCAAGAAGCTGGTGTTGGAAGAGTTAATCGATGCCGCGAAACAGCATAATCCCCATATAGACAGTGATCGGCTCATGAAAGTTTTGCTCGAAAGAGAGAGATTGGGCAGTACCGGAATCGGGGACGGGATTGCCATTCCCCATGGGAAGTTAAATGATATTAGCGATCTGGTTCTCTCATTCGGGCGTTCCATTGAAGGCATTGATTTCGAATCCATGGACGGAAAGCCCGTTCACCTCTTCTTCCTTCTTGTTGCGCCCGAAGCCTGTGCGGGAATTCATCTAAGAGCCCTGGCAAAGATTGCCAGGCTGCTCAAAAACGGGACTGTGCGAAAGCGGCTTGCAAAAGTCGACAATCGGGAAGATATCTTTTCAATCATTCAGCAGGAAGACGAAGATTTCTAGCCCGGCGTCTATCTTGAAACACCCGATGAGACATTGATTGACAATGAGTGCAAGAAAGCCCCATGTAATAGTCGTCACCGGACTTTCCGGGTCCGGCAAGAGTACTGCGATCAAAGCTTTTGAGGATATTGACTATTTTTGCATCGATAACCTGCCTGTGCCTCTACTGGGCAGTTTTCTGCTGCTGTGCGAACAAGACATGCCGGACATGAAGCGGATCGCGCTGGGCATAGACATCAGGGAGCGTAAGTTCCTCACGAATTACAACCAGATATTTTCGGCCCTGGAAGATGCCGGGTACAGGTTCGAAATCATTTTTCTCGAAGCAGAAGATGAAATATTGCAGCGAAGATACAGCCAGACGCGGAGGATCCACCCAGCGGCGCCTTCCGAGCATCAATTGCTCCTGGCGATCAGTTTTGAGCGCGAGCAGTTGCGTGCCCTTCGCAGCCGGGCCACCAGGATCATTGACACGGGCACTCTTTCGGTCCATGAACTGAAGCGGCTGATCACAAGGTCCTATTCTTACACCGGAGAAGATGAACAGCTCAGCGTTCAGATACTCTCCTTCGGATACAAATACGGCGTTCCGCTTGAAGCCGATCTGATGATGGACGTGAGATTTCTTCCAAACCCGTACTTCGTTGAAAGTCTGAAGAACCTGGACGGCACTTCGGCTGCCGTTCGTTCGTGGGTGCTGCAATGGACCACAGTGCAGGAGTTTATATCCGATTATTGCGCCCTGCTTCTGAGGCTTTTGCCCGCCTATATCCAGGAGGGGAAGCGGTATCTTACAATGGCTTTCGGATGTACCGGAGGCAGACACCGCTCGGTTGTCATTGCTGAGGGAATTGCTGACAGCTTGAGGAAGAATAATTACCATGTAACAGTATTTCATAGAGACATTCATCTGGAATGAGAAGGTAAAATTGAGCCGGGAAGCCGAAACAGAGTTGATAGGAGTTGTAGTCACATCCCACTGCAGGCTGGCAGAAGAGCTGCTCGCAGCCGCCGAGATGATCGTGGGTCCCCTGCAAAACTGCAGGGTTATCTGCTTCAAACCGGCTCAGCCGGTTGATGAATTGATCATGCTCATGAGGGATGCCATAAAAGAGGTGGATCATGGAAAAGGGGTCTTGATCCTCACCGATCTTTTTGGCGGCACGCCCGCAAATATCAGCTTGTCTTTCCAGGGACCCAGGGTGGAGGTTGTCTGCGGAATGAATCTTCCAATGCTGATCAAGCTTGCCGGGTGCAGGAACGGGTGCAGCCTTAGCGAAGCCGCTTCCATGGTGAAAGAGTATGGGCAGCGTCACATATCTCTTGCCAGCGAAGTGCTGTCCCGCTCGGTGAAAACGGCATCTTTACCTTAGTGGATAAAAATTGGACTTCGAAATTACTGTCTCACCTCTGGCAAAATCCGACATACCCTCAATCCTGGAAATAGAATACGATAGCCAGCCGGAGCCATGGACAGAAAATGCCTTTCTGGAGGAAATCGACCGGGCCAATTCGAGCCTTCTTGTGGCGCGGCTGCCCGCTGGGGACTTCGTGGGCGCAACCTGCCCGGAGGTCGCGGGATATATCTGCTTTTGGTCGGTAGCAGGCGAGATCCAAATCCTCAGCCTCGCCGTCCGCAAGACCTTGAGGCGACGAGGGATAGCTCGAAAGCTGATCGAACTCGCGATTCGAACGGGACGCGAGCAGCATGCCGGAATCGTCATACTCGATGTGCGAAAGAGCAACTCCGCGGCCCGGAAACTCTATGAATCTTTAGGTTTCAAAGTAAAAGGGGAGCGGCCTAACTACTACGAAGCGCAGAAGGAATCGGCTATCCTGATGGAACTTGATATCTCCGGCCGACCGTGAGGCGGTGAGGGGGCACACGTAGTCCGCCTCGAATTGAGAAGGGAATTTTCCGCATGGACTTTGACCAGTTTCAATCAGATGCTCTCACCAGGAACCTGGACCTGACAAATATCTCGGTGGTTATCCCACATGCTTTTCAGACCCTGGAAGATGCGGTTAAAGGATATGCCGGCAAGGAAAAGCAGGCCCGTGACCTTCTTTTGGAATACCATCACAAGTACAGGAACTGGCATTTTGTTGTGCAGGAGACCCAAAGGTATGCCATCGGCAATCTGCGCCTCTATCGCAACAGCGTTCTTAACGGCAAGGTGATATACCTGCTCTCCAACATTTTTCTCCATGCCTTAAGAGATTCTGAGCGGTTCGAAATCAGAAGCCTGGCTGCCGATCACCTTCTTGCATACTGGTTAAAGCTCCTGGAGGAAATGCCCGAAGAAGTTGCAAAGCCCGCTCCGGGCGAAATCAGCGCCGCAGGTATAGAGGAGCTTTTCCAAACGGATACCTCCTGCCACCAGGGCATTGTGAGGCGCCTTTTCCTGGAACTCTTGGAACTGCCCGAGGCCCCCTTTGAGTTCCTCATGCGAAGCTTTTATCCTCCCAAACGCATCGGAGCCAAGCTGCTCAAGATCTGGCAGAACGAATCCTCGTTCGTCGAACTAAGAGCGTTTTTGGAGAGATTTTTCAGGAACACTTATGGTTTCTGGCTGAGCAGGGAGGACCCGTGTACGTGGCTGGGTCAACAGGGAGAGGCAGCCTGGCCGGCGGAGTCCTGGTTGGAAGACTGCATGCCCCTGGGCCACGAGCTTTTACGCAAACGGCTGCAAGTCCTGGAGACCGAAGTTGTTCCCGAGCCGGACCATCGCAGGGCTGTCGAAATGCTTACCGGCATGACCGACTTTCACGATATCATTCAAATCTATTTTCATTTGCCCCGAAAGATCGCTGAGAAATCTTCCGAGGCCGGTCACATCAGCATGCTCATACAGCTAAAGACCTTGGAAGTGAAGGGGCTTGAGGCCATCCATGAGGACGTGCTCCGGGAAATAAACTTCGAGATTGGCAGGTGGATACGGGAGGAATCCAAAGATCAACTGGAAGCGCTGCTGGATCGTATATTGAGCGTCCTTGGGATTTCGCTTCAGAACTATCCACAGGCTGCGCTCCAGATCATCCGCACGATGGGCCTGGAAATTTTGGCGACAGACCAGAGGCCGTTGATCGATTTCTTCTTGAGGCGAATCATACGGTTGGGGTTTCAATCCCCCATGCTCGGCCAGGTAAGCAGCCAATGGCAGATATCCGTAAATTCGGCCCATCTTCCCAACGTGAGAATATGGCTCGATATCATAAAAGCTAACCCTCTGCGCGCGAGGGCGCTTCTTTCCGCCCTCATAGTAAACCTGTCTCTGGGCGGGATTTTCATCCGGGACACGGACCTTTTCCAGAAGAACGTTTCTCAGTTGCTCAACGCTCCCATCCGGCCCGTTTACAACCTGGTGAAGCAGCTCGCAAAGCTCTTCCCTGTCTATTTCAGCCAGATCGGGGCCGAGGGAGTGCTCAGGCAAGTCTCCACAGACGTTGACGAGATCACCGGCCGGAGCGACAAGCTTATCCATTTTTTGAGAAAGCAAAGCCACGTAGAAAGCAACAACATCATCGTATCTTTCATACAGGGGATTATCGAATACTGGCGGACAACGGACAAAAGACCCCTGGAAGGGCTGATCCCAGGCGAGGTTTATTCCGAAATACCTGAATCCGGGCCCCAGGTTGAAAACATCCACAGGATTTTCGAATACCTTTTCACAGCCAGGACGATCAACCACGTTCAGGACCTGCTCGATTTGACCGAAGATGAGGCCAAAGATCTGATAGGCCATGTCCCCGGCGTTCCCGAAAAAGAGCGCTCGCGCGCCTTTCTCATGATCCAGTTCTATCAGCTTCTCCACGAGAAATATGCCCTGAGCTTTAAGGACATCCATATTAACCTCCAGCGCGCAAAAACCGTTGGCTTGCCCGACCCGGGGAAACTGATCGAGGCGCTCGATAACCGCGATGGTGACAGATACGACTTGCTTACGGCCATTCTGGATTATCTCGGTGAGCTGAAGGAAGTCATTCTGACCCCCGGCGAACTGAATATAATGGAGAACATTTACTACAAACGCCATATCGCTGTAGACATTCCCTCGATGTATGGGTCTTATAACGAACCGCGCTTCGATGCCCTCGGGCTGACCTTTCGGCTGGAAAACCTAGCTAATGTCATGTTCGAGGAGATCATATTAACAGTCAACCTCAGTTTCATCACCCGGGCCACCTTTCACCGGATCGCCCGTTTCATTCCGCTTTTTGTGAAAGCGCTGGACATTGACGGGATTACGTCCAGCCGGCTCGAGAGCCAGCAGGAACTTTTCATGAAAGCCCTCGATGTCCCCGGGTTCTCGCATTCACAGTACATGGACATCTTCAGAGGTTTTTCCGAAGCGATAAAGCAGATAATTCAGACCCATTACGATTCGGTTCACGATCGAAACCTCGAACTTATAATCAAGCAACTCGGGGCCGATAGACTGCTTCAGAGATACCAAAGAGACAGTGATGTCGCGGTGGAAAGAATCCAGAGAGTCTCGGAGAGCTTTCTTCGCGACCTGATCGCCAGAACTTTCGGGCTCCAGTATTTCGACCATTTTATCGCCAGCATTCTTACCACGCTGGCCACGCAGCGCGAGGAGCTGAGCGTACACGATCTGGACTTATTGCTCAGCTATGACCCCGGCAGGACTGTTTCTCACCTTTATCGTCCGAACAGCGAGACGCGCGATTCCATATACATGGGGAGCAAGGGGCACATCCTGGCCAATCTTCACTCGATGGGGATCAAGGTCCCGCCGGGATTCGTCGTAACTACCGAGTATTTCCGGTGCATGCCCGTGATAGAGAGTTTCTGGCAATCCCGGGAGGATTTCGTGGAACGGGTGCTGGAAATGGTGGCGCAAGCTGAGGTCGAAACGGGCCGCAAATTCGGCAATGCCATCAACCCCCTTCTTTTCGCTGTGCGGAGCGGTTCGGCGGTCTCGATGCCGGGAATGATGAACACCTTTCTCAACGTGGGGATCAACGAGCAAATAGTCGAAGGCCTGATTGCGCAAACTGGAGAAGCATGGTTCGCCTGGGACAACTACAGGCGTTTCATTCAATCCTGGGGAATGTCGTTCGGAATTCCGCGAGACGAATTCAGGGCCGTCATGGACAGGTACAAGAAAAAATATGACAGGCTCGTTAAACGGCAATTCTCTCCCGTTGAAATCAGGGAGCTTGCTCTGGCCTACCGGGGAGTCCTGCAGGAACATGATATCGAATTTTCCGAATCCCCCCGCGAACAGCTCTTTACGGCCATTCGGCAGGTCGTGGAGTCATGGGAATCGCACAAAGCGAAGACCTACCGGGAGATTATGATGCTTTCGGACAACTGGGGAACCGCCGTTATCATCCAGGCAATGGTATTCGGAAACCTTAATATTCATTCCGGGGCCGGTGTCATGTTCACCCACAATCCGCGCACATCTGAGGACAAAGTCGATCCGGTCGGCGACTTCACATGGGGAAACCAGGGAGAAGACGTAGTGGGAGGTCTGGTCGAAACGCTCCCGCTCTCCGAAAGACAAAGACTCGGAGAGGCCGAGCCTGCGGAAACTTCGCTCCAGGCCCTTTTCCCTAGAGTCTATAAGAAGTTGTCGGACATAGCCAGAAAGCTGGTCTATGAAAACCACTGGGCGCCCCAGGAAGTGGAGTTCACATTCCAGGGAGTGGGAGAAGAGGGCGTGTATGTCCTGCAGGCCCGTAACATGACTCCCCGGACAAAGCGCTCCTATCCGGTTTTCAAGAAGATCGAAGACCTCCACTCGAGGTACCTGGGAAGCGGTATCGGGGTTAGCGGCGGGGCCATCTCGGGCCTGGTCGCCTTTGATCTGGAATCCATCCAGCGCATCAAAAAAGAGTATGCCGGCAAACCGGTCATCCTGATCCGCTCCGACACGGTCCCCGACGACATACACGAGATTTCGGTTGCCGATGGAGTTCTCACGGCCAAGGGGGGTGCGACCTCGCACGCCGCCATCGTAGCCCACCGGCTTGGCAAAACGTGCGTAGTCGGTGTGAGCCGCATGAGGGTCCGCGACTCGGAAAAGACTCGCGCCATTGACGGCCAGCCGGTTAAAACGGGCGACTCAATAAGCATCGACGGCAGGACCGGAGCCATTTACTCGGGGATGCTGGAAGTGGAGCAGGTGGATCTTTCGGCCAGCCCGGATTATGAATAGGCGGGGTTCTTCGTACCTCCTCGTCCCTGTGTCTCCGCATCTCCGCATCTCCGCGTCTCCGCGTCTCCTCGTCTCCGTGCTCCCGTCCCCGTGTCCCCCTGTCTCCGTGTCCCCGTGTCCCCATCCCCGTGTCCCCATCACCCATCACCCATCACCCCTCACCTTTCTTTTTTCCTCTTCTGGTTGCCGTTTCTATTGCCTCTTCTGGTTGCCGTTTCTATTGCCGCTTCTGGTTGCCGCTTCTGGTTGCCGTTTGGCAGGGCGAAATCACTGCGCGGTACAATATTGGTGCAGGTAATAGGTCAGGGGTAAGAGGTGATGGGTAAGAGGCAGGACCAATGACCTCTAACCCCTAACCCCTTACCCGGCGAAACCATTCACGATTCACGAATTGAGGTTTTCATACCTTGAAGGAAGGCATCTTGTTCTTCATCATTCATCACTCATCATTCCTCATTCCTCATTCCCCCCTCACCTCTCACCCCTCACCCCTCACCCTTGTCACTGTCTCTATCCGGTCCCCGTGTCCCCGCGTCCCCGTGTCCCCGCGTCACTGTCTTTCCCCCTCACCCCTAACCCCTCACC
>JBELAB010000081.1:0-9064 GCA_049509275.1 Syntrophobacteraceae bacterium
ACTTTCCACTCCGCCGGATTCGGGAGATTGCGCGGAATTGCCAAGGGCGCCAGGAGAAGCAGGAAAAGATTCGCCAACGTATTTGAACCGTGCAGCCTTGTGCGCGTGGAATGCCGGGAAAAGAACTCTTTTATCTGGATCGAAGCCTGCAAACTGGTGGAACCTTATCTCCCCATGCGCGCAGACATCGAGAAATGGGCATATGCAGCGCTTTTTTCCGAAATCATTCTCGAAATGGTCCCCGAAGGGGAATCACACCTTGACCCGTTTCTTCTCCACAAGGAGACCCTGGAAAGATTGGAACGGGACAAGGACCCGCAGAATGTGTTAGTATTGGCGCTGTTGCGTTTTCAGTTTTTGATGGGATATATGCCTGCACTGGACGAATGCGCAATTTGCCGGCGCAGGCTCAAAACCGCCAACAAATGGTTTTGGCAGACGACAGACGGCAAACTGGTGTGCGAGGATCATTTCTGTCCAAATACCAGCTATGTTGCTTTGGATACGGGGACATTGGCATTAATACACTATTTGCGGAAAATTCCGCTTGAGAGAACATGGCGGCTTCGGATGCGCCGGGAAATGAAGGCGCCTCTTTTGATGGGCCTTCTCGACTGGTTCTGCTATCATACCAGAAAGGAAATCCAGAGCATCAAAGTGCTTGAGCAAATTTTGCCCTCATGTGGATTTTCCTGGCCGCTCAACAGAAAAGATTCGGCAAGGCAAAGGGATTCTGAAATCAATTGCTGACCCCGTCTAATCGGGAGTCGGCTCTTTTGAGAAGGGTTTTTTTATGGAATGGATCAGCCATTTCGAGGGAATCGCCCACAACTCCCCGTGGCTTGCAATAGTTCTTTCGTTTGCCGGGGGCGTTCTGGCGAGCTTTACCCCATGCACCTATCCCATGATGCCTATAACCGTTGCGTTTATTGGCGGCAAGGCGAACGGCAGCAGGCGCAGGGGGTTTTTGCTTTCGGTCTTTTATGTCCTGGGCATGTCGATTGTTTATTCGGCTTTAGCCATTTTTGCGGCCCTTTCCGGACAGTTGTTCGGCGCTCTTACCGCCAGCCTCTGGGCTTACCTGATCGTTGGCAATATTTGCCTTTTTTTCGGGCTCGTAATGCTCGATGCGGTCCCCCTTGCGCCTCCCGGTTTTCTCAATAGCCTGAGGGTGAAGGAGTTTTCCGGCCACGATGTTTTTACCAGCATGATTCTTGGCGGGGCATCGGCTTTAGTGGTCAGTACCTGCACCACCCCTGTTCTGGGCGTTCTGCTGGCCATGGTTGCGGCGCAGCACCAGATCGCCCTTGGGGTTGGGATGCTTTTCTCCTTTTCAATCGGGCTGGGAGCGCTCGTGATAATAGTGGGTACTTTCACCGGATTGCTTACCTCGTTGCCGCGATCCGGAATATGGATGCTGCGGGTGCAAAGGGTCTTCGGAGTGCTTATGATTCTGGCGGCGGAATATTTCCTCGTTAAGAGTGGAGGGTTTTTGATATGAACTGTTTTAAAAGCGGCACAATGTTCGCGGCGCTTTTCTTTTCCTTCATTTTGCTGATAACAGTTCTAATCCGTTTGCCGGCCGTCGCGAACGAGCAAAAAGAGACGGCGCCGGCTGTAGCTGCGCCTGATTTCCAGCTCCCGGACCTGAATGGAACAAACGTAACTTTGAGCCAGTTTAAAGGACAAAAGCCGGTTCTTCTCTATTTCTGGGCCACATGGTGCCATTACTGCCTGGCTGCGCGCCCTGCGGTAATCGAGCTGCGGAAGGCCACCGCCCAAGCTGACATTGAAATACTTGCGATCAATGTGGGCAGCGGAGATTCGCTGGCCAAGGCAAAGCGTTTCGAAGAAGCCGATCCTGCGCCTTACACCGTATTATATGACGCTGATTCTAAGGTCACGCATTCCTACAGGGTGGAGGGAATACCCCATTTCGTTTTGCTGGACAAAACCGGAACGATCAAATACGAAGGCAATCGACTGCCTTCGGACCCAATGAATCTACTCAAGTAGGCATGGGGAACAGAAAGCAGAATCGATGAAAGATGTGCTGACTGTCATCATGGCCGGGGGCAGGGGTACGCGGCTGATGCCGCTCACCAGGGACCGCTCAAAACCCGCCGTCCCTTTTGGGGGCATATACCGGCTGATCGACATACCCTTGAGCAACTGCATCAATTCTCAGCTTTACAAGATTCTGATCTTTCCACAGTATAAATCACAATCCCTGGTGGACCACCTTGAAGAGGGCTGGAATATATTTTCAGGCGATCTAGGCCATTATTTACGAGTAGTTGCCCCTCAACAGAGAACGGGAGAGCAATGGTACCGCGGGACAGCCGACTGCGTGCGCCAGAATCTGTATCTGATCGAGCATGAGATGCCCAGGCATCTTCTGATCCTTTCGGGGGACCATGTGTATAAGATGGACTATGCCGCGTTTCGGGATTATCACGAAAAAGTCCAGGCCGACGTGACCGTGGCTCTTTGGGAAGTGGACCGGTCACAAGGCCATGAGTTCGGGATTGCTGAAGTGGACGACAATCTCAGAATCCGCACATGGGAGGAAAAGCCAAAGGAGCCAAAGCCTATTCCAGACGACCCGGAGCGGTGTCTGGCCTCGATGGGAATTTACCTGTTCAGGACCGACCTGCTCCTGGACATGCTTCACAACACAGACTATGACGATTTCGGAAAAGACATAATCCCCAGACTCATAGACAAACTCAAAATCTACGCTTACCCCTACAAGCGCATGAACCGGATTTCCGATTATATCCGCCAGGTAGATCCCGACGGGACCAGGAGGCTTCACCTGGTGGAAGCGACCCGCGACTCGCAGTACTGGAGGGATGTGGGTACACTCGACTCCTACTGGAACGCCAACATGGATTTGACCGGCGTGGATCCCTTCTTCAACCTCTATGGGTCTCTTTGGCCTGTGAGGACCCGCCAGCGCCAGTACCCGCCGGCCAAGTTCGTTTTCAACTACCCCGAGCACATTGAACCGAGAACCGGGACTGCGGTGGATTCACTGGTTTCACCTGGCTGCATAATAAGCGGAGGGACCGTTAGGAGTTCGGTGCTTTCCTGGGATGTAACGGTGCGAAGCTGGGCGCAGGTTGACGAATCCGTGATCATGGATCGTGTGGAAGTGGGCCGTCACTGCAAAATCAAAAAAGCAATCATTGACAAAGAAAACATTATCCCGTCTTACACTGAAATTGGAATAAACCCGCAGGCCGACAGAGAGAGATTTACCGTAACTCCTCGGGGGATAGTTGTCGTGCCGAAAGGATATTTCACTCCGAAATAATTCCACTCACCGCCCCGGCGACAGAGCGTTTTTTCCACCGGTTTCATCATGATCCATAGCAGGCTGCACCCAGGTGCCTGGCGAAGCGGGCTGTCCAGGCCATCAATTCCGGCTCCTTTTTAAGGTACCCTTTCATCTCCTCGCCGGGCAAGGCAGGGCTGAACAAATACCCTTGCACTCCGTCGCATTCATGGTCACGCATAAACGAAAGTTGGTCCTCGGTCTCGACTCCCTCGGCAATAACCTCCAGATTGAGGCTGTGGGCCATTGCAATAATTGCCGTCGCAATCGCCTCGTTGTCACTGTCGCCCGGAATGTCACGAATGAATGAGCGATCTATCTTGAGGATATCCAGTGGGAATCGTTTTAGGTAGGCTAGTGATGAATAGCCGGTCCCGAAGTCATCGATGGCGACCCGCAGCCCCATCTGTTTAAGCTCGCGCAGAATACCGGAGGATTCCTCCATATTCCTCATAATGGCGCTCTCGGTAAGTTCGATTTCGAGCCAACAGGCATCAAGGCCCGATGCTTTCAAGGCGCGCGTTATTGTCTCGACCAGTATTTGAGACCTGAACTGAAGGCTTGATATATTGACGGCCATGCGTCTGGGAGACAGTCCCATCTCTTGCAGGGTCTTGTTATAAATGCATGCGGTGTTTAATACCCACTCACCTATGGGCACGATCAGGCCGGTCTCTTCGGCCAGCGGAATGAAATCACCGGGAGAAACAGTTCCCAGTCCGGGATGATTCCAGCGAAGCAGGGCTTCCATGCCTACGATCTTGCCCGAATTGATATGGACCTGGGGCTGATAGTGAAGCAGGAACTCCTGGCGGTCCAGCGCCTTCCTGAGCGCGTTCTCGAGCGAGAGTCTTTTGAACGATGAAGCGTTCATCGCCTCGGAATAAAACTGGTAATTGTTCCTGCCCTGTTCTTTGGCGCTATACATCGCGGCGTCGGCGTTTTTCAGCAGTGTATCGGGATCTTCCCCATCCATAGGATAGACCGTAATCCCGATGCTCCCGGTCATGAATATCTCGTGGCCGGCTATGATGAGAGGATTTGATACAGTTTCCAGGATACGTTTTGCAACCTTGCCCGAGTCCTGAACATGGCTTATCTCCGGCAGAAGTATCGTAAACTCATCTCCGCCAAGCCGTGAAACGCTGTCTACATGACGGGCCGATTTATCGCTTTCGCGAACGCCGTCCCGTATCCGCTCGGCGACCCCCTGGAGCAACAGGTCTCCGACTTTGTGGCCGAAGGTGTCATTTATACGCTTAAATCTGTCCAGATCAAGGAACAGAGTCGCAACATAACGGCCGTGACGCTGGGCATGAGCAAGCGCCTGAGCCAGATGTTCCTTGAAAGAATTCCGGTTGAGCAGCCCGGTGAGGATATCGTGATAAGCCAGGCGGAATACGCGTTCCTCGGTCCTTTTACGCTCCGTAATGTCGCGTACTATCGCCAGGGCCTCATCTTTACCGTTGCCCACAATTCGCCACTCATAATATCGGGCCTCTTCGTCCACCTGGAAGTTATGTTCGAGAAACTGCATCCCACCAAAAGTGAGTGCCCAATGCAGGTTTTGCATAATCGGCTGGGAAACCTCTTCGCTAAATACTTCGTTGATTTTCTTAGACAACAGTCCGCGACCGGAAAAGATCTGGTCGAAACCGACCGGTTCACGCAACTCCAGGATCCGGCCATCGCTGGTGATCCGAAGTAAAAGATCAGGCAGGGCGTCGATAAGTGCCCGGTTCTTCATTTCGCTTTTTCTGAGATCATCGCTCACAAGGGTCGACCGCCATATGTAGCGCAGGCGATGATGGAAAATGGTCCAGTTGATCGGTTTGGTAATAAAATCAGTGGCGCCCGCATCGTAGGCGCGGTGAATCGAATCTATATCGTCCAACCCAGTCATCATCAGCACTGGAATGTGCCTGCCCTCCTCCGATCTGTTTCTTATCTCTTTGCAAACGGCAAAGCCGTCCATCTCGGGCATGACCACATCGAGCAGCACTATGTCGGGTTTGGAGCGCTCAAAGGCAGACAAGGCGTCGATCCCGTCCTCTGCCTGCTCCACGATGAAACCTGATTCCTCCAGCAGGGTGGATGCAATCAGCCGCGCCCCCCGGTCATCATCCACGACCAGGGCAACCGGCCTGTCGTCTAGGCTAAGCAAATCATTCATCAAAGCCCCTTTTGAATCTCTCGCATCAGCGCTTCTTTCACCTTCACATACTCCAACCGAATCTTGGGAATCAGCGTGCCGGCGTCATCTATTGAGTTTCCACGGGCTATATCTTCGAGCTGCTTGCACATCTCGGCAAGAGCAGTCGCTCCAACGCCGGAGCTGGTCGATTTCAGAGCATGCGCCGCTCTGGCAACACCTTCTGCATCAGCCGCATCGAATATTTCATTTAGTCTGTCGAGCAGAATCGGAGAGTCATTCAAATAAATGCCTATAACCGCAGAAAGCATCCTGGGGCCACTTGGTCCCAACGACCTTATGTTATCCAGACTATTGCGATCCAGGTAATTTTCGGTGACATTTTCCGGTGATCCTGAATCCGGTTGAAACCCTTGACAACCCGCCGCTGAATCCCGCACAGAGACCCCGACACGCCACTTTTCCATCATGCTGGAAAGATCCTGCATCCGGAAAGGTTTGCCCAGATAATCATTCATTCCTGCTTCGAAGCATCGGCTGCGGTCCTTATCGGCGCCATGCGCCGTAAGCGCCACTATTGTAGCCATGGGCTTCCTCTGCTGCTTCTCCCTCTGCCTGATTAAGCGAGTCGCTTCCAAGCCACCCATCACGGGCATCTCACAGTCCATGAAAACGATGTCATATCGGGTGGATTCCATCCGCTCCAACACTTCAGAGCCATTTGAGGCCACATCGACACGGCATCCAAAGGCCTCCATCATAGTGCGCCCGACATACTGGTTCACGGGATTGTCTTCGGCCAGGAGCACATTACAGTTATACATTTTCATTACAGGCTTCTTCTCTCCGCAATCCAAACAAGATCACCTCAAAAGAACAAAACCAAGCCTCATACAATAATCGGAATCCACTGAAAAATCTTTAATGCTTATCCAAGCATCCAGAGAATCCGGTAACCAAGGCAAGCGAACAGAACGTCCTGCTGACTCTTTGCCGGAGAATCCACGCGGGAGGGCAAAAGTGCCTCCACCCGGTATCGCGGTGGGAATCGGAGGTAATGGTACCAAACACAGGGTCCGAATTTGACAAACAGGAAAGTTTCAGGGGTGAAAAAGGGAAAAATTTATTCGCCTGCCTTTGATAAGGCTTGTGGTATGGACCCGTGTGCTTCGCTCAATCTGAGGATTGGAACGAAGCTGCTCAGACAGCGTAGCAGTAAAAAATGGCAGGCGCCTGCGAGGCCCTGCCATTGTAAAGGCTACTCGTCGCTGTTACGCCACAGCGCCCGATATAGAAACACAACCCGGTCTACCATCAATAACGGTAAGGATAGTAGGGGTAATAGTAGGGCCGATAATAGGGGTAGGAAGGATACCCATAATAAGGGTAGTTAGGATACCCATAATAAGGATAGTAATATCCCCCCAAATAAGGGCCAACGCCCCAGCCCCAGCCCCAGTGTCCGCCCCAGTGTCCGCCCCAGTGTCCGCCCCAGTGTCCGCCCCCGCGCCAGGCATAACCAGGCGCCGCCATGCAAAGCGTACCCAGAATCACCATCACAACCCGAGCTATTTTTAAGCTGCGAGCCAATCTCATCTCAATTGCCTCCCTTCCTCTTTGACTGATAATGCGGGCTGTCCTTTCCCGCTGATTTTGACCTTCTGAACTCACTATAATGACGAACGGCGCCCGAATATAGTTGACATTGCACAAAGAAATTTTTTTATTTCCCCCAGGGGCGTGCCGCGATATTCCCGCAGGTCATATGACCACTCAGGATACCGAGGGGCCTGAATCAGAAAACGATTCAGACTTTAACGAGGCCGGCAAAACCGCGAGACCTTCTGAGCGAACTGCGCCGGAGCAGGCGATCTCAGTTGCCGGTGGTTATATTTTCTATCATGTCGGCTGCTTCTGAGTTATCCTTATTATTCGATAGTGTGAGTCCTAATAGACGCAAGCGTCCTCCAGGACTCCGAATGTCGGGGTTTATACCGAATATAGATGCGACCGTGTTCGTGTTTACTGCGGCATATCCACCCCAACCTTTCAGAGGATGCCCAAAATGATCGAATTGCTTCAGACTCTTCCCATTTTTTCTTCACTCAAGAAGAAAGAAATCAAGTTCCTGGCGGAGATTGCCAGGGAGGTTGAGTATCCTCCAGGCACCATTCTTTTGCACGAAGGCGACTCAGGGAACTGTCTATATGTCATCATTGAAGGCCGCCTAGAGATTCTAAAATCGCTTGGCACGGCCGGCGAGTATGTTATCGGGTTTCGCGGTCCCGGCGAGTATCTAGGGGAAATGTACCTGTTCAACCCCGAAAGAGTAAGGACTGCAAGTGTAAGGTCTCTCACTCGAGTGCACTTGGTGGAAATATCAACGCACAATTTTGAAGCTCTTTTGAACCGGAGGCCTGAATTGGAGTATTCATTAGCGTGCGGGATAACTCAGCGCCTGCTCGATACGGAAATGATGCTTCTTCGCACGATTGCCGAGAAGGACCGCGAGTTGGCTCAAACTCTGACAAGAACAAAATCCCCCGATCAGGAAGAAGCTTATGGGCCTGATAATCTCAAAGCCGATCATGCCTTGGAAGAGCAGGATATAAAAACGGAAACGCAGATTGGAACTGTTCCGGTCAGGGTCCTGACATTCGGGAACTTTCAGGTTTTCCGAGGCGAAACCCGTGTACCGGACAAGAACTGGAGAGCGAGGTCTCCAAAGTTGATGCTAAAGGCGCTGATAGCCAGGGGGGCCTCAGGCGTGCCCAAAGACCTGCTCATTGAGGATCTCTGGCCCCAGGCATCGCCCGATTCAGTTGAAAGCCAGTTCAAGGTGGCTCTGCATCGGTTGCGTTACGCACTTGAACCTTTGATGGACAAATCCCGAGGCTCCTCATATGTGACCTTAAAAGATAATCTGGTCTCTCTCAGAAAGGACTTTTGCCGCACGGACCTGGATGAATTCCTGTCACTGGAAAAGCAGGGGAAAAAGGCTGAAGAAGCAGGAGACCAAGGACGAGCCATTCTTTGTTACAGGTCGGCAATCGAGATCTACAGGGGGGATTTTCTTGCCGAGGATCTCTATGAAACTTGGGCCGAACTGGAAAGGTATCGGTTGCGCACCATGTACATCGACATCTTGTACCGCACGGCCGGGTTATACGAGGCTCAGGGGAGGTCCAGGAAAGCCATCGAGTATTATAAAATGATTATCAAAACTGATCCCATCTGTGAAGCCGCTTATCAGAAGTTGATGCTCATTTACTCCAACGGGGGAATGCGGGCCGAAGCCCTGAGAGCATATGAAGATTGCAGAAAGGTCCTTGAGCGGGAGATTGGGGTGCAACCAGGCAGGCTGACTTCCTCTATTTACAGAAAAATTATAGAAGTTCCCTAAAAAGAATTTGTGATCCGCCCACAAATTCATCAATGACTTCCTGCACAGTGCTGATCCTCTTAATCAATCCAACCCCCTGGCCGCAGGTAAACAGACCATCTTCATCTCCCCCCCAATCCGAAGAAATGATTTCGTCAACTATTTGCTTTTTAGACGTCCCCTTCGATAT
>JBELAB010000082.1:0-9580 GCA_049509275.1 Syntrophobacteraceae bacterium
CACTCGTCTGGAGATAACATAAAACTGGGGAGAATCACCAAAACCGGCAACGGCCACGCGAGGCGAATGCTGATACAGGCTGCATGGTCGTATCGATTGCCTGCCCGGGTCAGCCGCAGGTTGCGGGATCGGCAGGAAAACCTTCCGGAGAAAATATGGAAGATCGCCTGGAAGGCCCAAGTGCGACTGTGTACCCGGTATCGACGACTGATTGCCAGAGGTAAACCGACCCAGGTGACAACCACAGCGATTGCCAGAGAATTAGCGGCCTTCATGTGGGCCATTTTCCAAACAGTGGAGGTTTACGCATAGACTAGTTTTCAAAGAACCGTTTGTAAGGTTTCCTGAAATGGAGAGGCGCGGCCCCGGTCGGAGAACCCTCGGCTCACTCTTCGGGATAGGCCACCTGGCCAAACTCCAGCATGAAGCACGAGGCAGCTCCACGACGAATCAAGACAGGCCGGTACCCAACCCGCGAATATCAGATTGATCTACCGTCGTTAATAGCGGCCCCGCTCCTCCAGGACAGGAAAACAAGAAATAGAAATTGCCGGCCGCTTCGAGCCGCCTCCGACGAGTCACGGTTGGACCCATTCTCGGCGGCTCTTGCAGCCTCGGTCCTAAGGAGTTGTGAATCAAAAGCAAAGGGCAGATAAAATAAAGGTTGCATCCGTCATCCATATCAGAATTCCTTTTAGTTCTATCGCTTCGCGAGGAATGGTGAATAGGAGTGGAGGAGCTTGTCCTGCGGACAAGCCCTAAGTCGAGGTAAGAATTGAAGCAGCTCAGCCTGGGATATTCCCCCTGTCCGAATGATACCTTTATCTTTTTCGCCCTGGCGGAGAAGCGAATTGAGTTTCCCTTTGCCCTGGATCTTCTGATCGAAGACGTCGAGATGCTTAACCGGCGGGCAGCGCTTGGCGCCGTCGATATTTCCAAGATTTCCGTAAATGCAGTGCCGGGCATCCTGGATAAGTACTGGTTGCTGCGGTCCGGAGGGGCCATGGGCAGAGGATGCGGCCCGCTCGTCGTGGCACGGCGCCCCACCAGGATCGAGGAGCTTCGCAACGCGACAATCGCAACCCCTGGCGACTTGACTACCGCCAGCCTGTTGCTCCGGTTGGAGGGAACTCACCGGGGACTTCGGGTCCCGATGCAGTTCGACCGGATAATGCCTGCGGTGGCGGCCGGGGAGGTGGACGCGGGGGTCATAATTCACGAAGGCAGATGGACCTACCAGGCATGCGGTCTTCACATGGCGCTCGACCTTGGCCGGTGGTGGGAGGGGCAAACCGGACTCCCTCTCCCCCTGGGAGCGATCGCCATCCGGCGCGACCTCGGCCGTGAAGTCGCCGGTGTGGTCGAAGAAAAAATCAGGGAGAGCCTCCTCTATGCCCTGAAAGACCCGGACAGGCCCCGGCCCTACATAATGCGGCACGCCCAGGAGATGGCGCCCGAGGTGATGCGCCTGCATATCGAGGCCTTTGTGAATGAATTTACCCTGGATGCCGGGCCTGAAGGCGAAAGAGCGCTCAGAAGCCTTCTCGAGGCGGCCTGCGCCCTGGAAAACAGGCCTTTCCCGAAGCAGAGTCTATTCTGGGGTTGAGCAAGACATCATCAAGATTTGGCACGGGCGCGAAAACCGGGACCCCACAAAAACGGCATAGGATTGGCGGAAAAACACCGGCAACAAGCAATGGTAGAGGGCTTCAAGCCGGCGGTCCGCTCAGCGAGCGGCACAATTGCCGGCGAGCAAAAAAACGAGTAAAAACAATGGGCAAAACTGGACAGTGTTGTAAAACCGGATATACCGATTACGCCCCCGCAATGTTCCGCTAAACCATTGCATATCCTCAACAGCCCTTTCAGGTCCAGGTCCACCGGACAAAGCCCCGCTCCGAATTCAGCCCGGGCCGGCCAGCTCTCTTCGGCCAGGCCGCCTCAGCACCTGCCGGTGCGAGCTTTATTGTCAAGTCAGACAGGTTTTGACATGACGCGAGCACTTCCTATTTTATCGGCTGCCGGTATGCCTAAAATTCCCTTGATCTCATCAGCCGTGGCGATCTCCCGCCCGAGCACATCACAGAGCGCCTTGGCAGTGTTAAAGGTTTGCAGGTTATTCTTTATTTTTTCGTCTCGATGAGGGTATCTCCAAATAGTATCTTCCGTTCCAACTCTGAGGTGCAGGCCCATAATTACGGCCAGCGCGGCCAGATAACTGGACGCCCGCCCAGACGCGCACACCATTATCTGGCAGTCCGGGTCCAGTTCCTTGAGCCGATTCACCAGTAAAGAAAAGCCTTCCACCATGGCCCTGGGATTGGGCATGTAAAACATTCCCGGAAGATCGCTCAATATGACGAAAAAGTAGGGCTTTTTCAATATGCCGGGGCGGATCAGGAACCTGTTGATATTATCGATGCTGCCCGTATCATGTACGGACACCATCACCTTTTTACCCAGCGCCTGAAAGTATTCGCATTGAGCCTTAATGGTGGGCGGGGGAAGATAGCGGACGTTATCGCTTACAAAAGTACAAACCGGGTTTACAATCCCAACTTCAAAAAGATCTTCGGTAACCGGGGCGTTGGCCTCCTCAAAGTCTTTGCCGAAAAGCGGACATCCGTCAATGAATACTTTATCTCCATATTTTCCCCTGAGCGGTTGGATGATTTTATTATAGGTTTCAATGTCCCCAAGGTTTCGCCCTTCCTTATCCCGAACATGGAAATGCAAATAAGTCGCGCCTGCCGAGATACATTCTTCGGCTTCCCGCAATACCTCCTCCGCTGTGTAGGGCTGATTAGGATTTTGCCTTTTATCGATAAAGGAACCCGTAACAGCAACCCCCAATATTATCCTTTCGGGAATGTCCCATCTGGGAATAGAGGCTACATCACAGTAAACGTCAGGATTGTACCGAATTACTTCAGCCATTCCTAAACCTTTGTACTTGTTCAAAAGCTCCTTTGCATCCATCTTTGGGTCTCCTCTTTCGATTGATTATTCCAAGTGCTTATACTGCCGGTGGCTTCCGGCCTTCGAGACTGTGTCGCAAACGTAATATATTTCGTATTCCCCCCTGACTTTTCTAAAGGGGGGCAGGGGGGATTGTGATTCTCCGATACTACATACACACTTGAAATCCCCCTCGATCCCCATTTACAAAAGGGGGAAGTAAAGGCTTTTCTTCGTGAACCTCCCTGTCTTGACCATGCCCCGCATCCTTCGTGAACTTCGTGTCCAAATTGCCTCATAGATCCTTTTCTGATCACGAGAGCACGAAGATTTAATTCACATCACGAAGAGCACAAAGAATGCGAAATCCCTGTTTAGTATAAAACCTGGTCCCGTGGGATTTTGCCAGGGCATTACTCAATTACGACACAGTCTCCTTCGCCGGAATGACGGGCGAAGGTCCTTACCTATAGGAACTTAGTTGACGCTGCACCAGTGAGTGATTTTACTCATCCTTTCATTTCCCCCTGCTTCACTTGTCAGCAATATTCCCCGGGCTGTCACAGCCGGTTATCGTGCTCCAACTGCTGGAGCCGGGTCAGTTCCCTGCCGATTACCAGGAGTTGAATTTCCGAGGTCCCTTCATAGATACGCGGCGCCCTTACCGCCCTGTAGAGATGTTCTACTCTGGATCTTTTCTGCAAACCCAAGCCTCCCAGGATCTGAATGGACTGGTCCACTGTTTTTTGGGCAATTTCAGTGGCGAAATACTTTGCCGCCGAGGCCTCCAGGGTTGTTTTCTCCTGCCCCTGGTCGGCCAGCCATGCGGCCCGGTACACGAGCAGAGAGGCCGCATCCATGTTGATCTTCATCTCAGCCAGCTTGAACTGGGTGACCTGAAAGTCGATCAAGTTCTTCCCGAACATCTCACGTTTCCTGGCGAAGTCAAGCGCATCGGACAGAGCGCGCCAGCCCATGCCCAACGCGAAAGCCCCTACAGAGGGCCGGTAAATGTCCAAATTGCTCAATGCGATTCTCATCCCCTGTCCTTCCTCGCCCAGAAGGTTTGCCTCGGGAACGCGGGTGTCTTCAAAAATCATCTCGCCCATATCGCACTCAAAGACCAGTTTTTCCTGTTTATGTCTGTAAATAGACTCCTCACGATCGACGATAAATGCTGAGATGCCTTTGCCCCCCGCTTTGGGGTCGGTCTTGGCAAACACAACCGAAATGTCCGTTCGTCCCGGTTTGGACATGTAGCATTTGACGCCGTTCAAAATATAGCTGTCTCCATCCCTCACCGCCGTGGCCTTGATCCCCGCCACGTCGGACCCTGAAACGCTTTCCGTCAGGGCGAAGTTGGCAATCTTCTTTCCTGTCGAAAGCGGGGGGAGGAATCTCGATTTTTGCTCCTCATTGCCGAAACGAACGATAGGGTGGCTTCCCAGCCCCTGCATTACGAATGTTTCGTCAAGACAAGTGCAAATCTTGCCGAATTCTTCGCGCAGAATGCACACATTAACCGAAGAGACACCCTTACCGCCGTATTCTTGAGGGAACAAATAGCCGAAGAAACCGGCCTTGGCAACGCGCGCTATGATCTCGGAAGGAAATTCATGCGAGGCATCCACTTCGTCCGCAATCGGCCCGATCTCTTTTTCAGCAAATTCTCTGGCTCGCTTTCTCAGTTGAATTTGTTCCTGAGTAAATCTGAAATCCATTGTCCTTCTCCTTAGGTATTTATAGGCATTGACATTGCGCTTTGGCGTTTTCCCTTTTTCAGTCAGTCGCCAAAAGCCTCCGAATATTTTTTTCGAAGATGAGTTCCTGCTCTTCCTGTTCCAAGGGAAGGTCTTTCAGCCACTCCACCTGAAGGGCAATGTCGGTGGTGGAGGGATAATCGCTGCCGAAGACCACCCTGTCCGCACCGTGACGCCTTATGATTGCGGCAACTTCTACCGGGTTTAGCGCCTGGACATTGGGAGACCAGCAGGTATCGATATAGATGTCCTTGCCGTGGACCCACCTTGCGGCTTCCTCCAGAAGCAGGAAACCTCCAAAATGAGCTGCTACCATCTTGAGTTTGGGAAAGCGCTCTCTGACGAAAGAAATACTCTCAGGGGTAGTCAGGGCAGGCAGGGAGGGATTACCCGGGTCCTTGCCGACGTGGAAGTATGCAATCATCCCGAGCCTTTCCATTTCGGCGTAGATGGGAAACAGTCTCTTGTCGGCCGCCCCGACAAGTTGGAAGAGCGAGTGGAATTTGACGCCCCTCAGGCCCTTTTCCCCGATCCTGCGCACCTCGGCAACCGGCGCCTCCATATCCGGATGGATCGTGCCGAATCCGAAAATTTCCCGGTTGTCGCTGACCTCGATCAGAAAATCGTTGGCTGACTTAACTATCTTGGGTCTTTCGGCAACACAAAAAGTAATTGCCGCCCCGATACCGCTGCGTTTCAGCACGTTCTTCAAGTCAGCCAATGTAAAGTCCCCGATGAAAGGCGTGGCATCACCCAGATGAGATCGGGCAGTATCCAGCACTTTTGAAGCGATCCTGTCCGGATAAATGTGGGTATGAGAGTCGATAATCATAAGTTCAACTTTGCCTCCTTCTTAAAGCGACGGGATCCAAGCCGGTGGAAGGGCCGAGGGAGTTCGGCACCCCCCTTCAACATAACGGGGGACCTTCTTTGTGCCCACCGTCTTTCGAATCACCCCTTGCTGTTCACTGCGAAGTGCAGAATAAACGCTTCTCCCGTTGGCTTTTGCCGCCTGCATAAATTTCACTCTTTAGACGTTGCCGCACTTGCCTCGGGATGCGGGAAGCAGGCTGAAGGGAAATGGGCTGAAGGGGTGAAGGTGTGTAATACCAAGATTCACCCCTTCAGCTAAGCCCTTTCAGCCTGAGTTTTTTAGTTCCTCCGGCAGCCTTTCCACCTCGGGCGCATGATAGAGCACATTATCCTGATAGAGTTTCTCGATCGTTTCATGCGTATAATTCAGCATCGAGGAAAGGACCTCCTTATTGTGCTCGCCCACGAAGGGCGCGTATCCTCTGATGGCCGAAGGGGTCTCGGAGAACTTGAGAGGGCTTCCGTACATCCGGACGGGACCAAGGAAAGGCTGGTACACTGTAGGCCTCATCTCCCGCTCGCCGATCTGCGGGTCCACAGTGGCCAGTTCGACAAGGTTCTTTACGCGGGCGCACGGAATGTCTATTTCTTCCAGCTTCCGCTCGACCTCTTCCACGGAATCCTGCGACATGACCCACTCGTCAATGGCTTCGTGGACGGACGGGGCATTGGCCAGAGTGCATCGGTTGGAGTATTCGGCAGTGCGGGGATCTTCTTTCATCCACCGGCATTTGGAGCCCATCAGCTCGACAAGCTTCGGCCACCGGCTCTGTGTCATGGAGGCAATGGCAATCTGGCCGTTTTTTCCGTTGTAAATGCCATAAGGGGCGGTGGTGGGACTTTTCTGTCCTGTCCGGGGCATCGTCACTGGTTTTCCCACCGCCTCACCGGTCCAGTACCATGGGAAGGCGTGTTCGTGAAGGGTGAAAAGACAGTCCACCAGCGCAATGTCGATGTTCTGCCCCCGGCCGGTCTTTATGCGGTGAAGCAAGGCGGCCAGCATGGCCGTGCAGGCGTGCATGGAAGCCGTGGTGTCTCCGATAGACATGGGCGCCATTATGGGTGGGTCGCTCCGTCCCGTCCACCCGCTGGCGGCCTGGGCGATCACGTCATAACCCGGTTTGTGGCTGTTTGGCCCCCAGTGTCCGAAAGCGGAAATGGAACAGTAGATGATGTCGGGTTTAATCTTGCGCACCGATTCATAATCCAGCTTCAGCCGTTCCATGACTCCGGGAGCAAAATTTTCGATCACTATGTCACTGACCTTGAGTAGTTCGTGGATAATCTCGATCCCCCCGGGGTGCTTAAGGTTGACGCAGATGCTCTTCTTGCCCCTGTTGACATGAAGATGGTAGCTGCTCTGGATAACTCCGTCCTTCTCGACCCTCAGAGGCTGCAACCTCTCGTTCGCGCCGTCCTTGTAGCGGTCCACCTTGATAACATTAGCGCCCATGTCCGCAAGGGTCTTCGTAGCATGCGGGCCCGCCAGGACCCAGGTGAAGTCCAGTACGTTTACATCCGAGAGCGGGCCCGGTTTTAAGGTATCCATTAATGTTTATCTCCTTTCAATTGCTCGCGCGTCCGATTTTCATCGCGGACATGGGCCCATATGATCCTCCTTCTTGCCTTTTTCTCTTCCACAAGATTACGTTTATGGGGCAGGTACGGCCCCTTCGACGATTCTTCCCTTATACTCATAGGTCCCGTCTTTCATAAACGCTGTACAAACCGCTCCGAGCAGGTTCAATATTGCGAAGAATAGAAATGCGTAGGTAAAATTGGTGCCGGAGACGGTTTGCCTGACCAGATAACCTGCCACCAGCGGCGCGGTGAAAGCTCCAAACTGGCCGGCTCCGTTTGAAAACCCTGACGCGAAGCCAACGACTTCCTTGGGGTATCTGACTTGGGGATAGCTGTAGCAGACTCCGGATTGCAGGTTCATAAAAAAGCCAAGGACAAGGAGCGCCAGTACGAGAGTACCGGTATGTCCGACCGGCACGTAGGATACGAAATATAAAGCGCCTGCGGTCAGCAGAAATGAGAAGATTAAAATAGGTCTGACTCTTCCGCCGAATATTCGGTCCATAGACCAACCGGCGGTGAGCATTGCACACGTGCCGGCGACATAAGGCAGCGACGCCATTGCGCCCATCTCCACCATTTTGAACTTGTGCTGTTCATAGAGAAATGACGAAAGCCATGCGGTTGAGCCCCAAAAGGCCCCCGATTGGCAGAACATCACCATGCAGTAGAACCAGAACCTTGTGTCCCCCAATACAATGCCCAGTTGCCGCTTGAAACTGAGACCGGTTTCTCCCTTTACCTTAACCAGGCCGCTCTCGATATAATTATATTCTTGTTCGGAGATCTTCTTTCGGCGAAGCGCAAAATCCGGGGAATCGAAAATAAATAGCATGACGAGTAAAATGGCTATCAAACCCGGTATAAACAATACCATGAATACGGCCCGCCATCCCCCAATAACTGTAGCCAGCCATGTAACAAGGATCGGGATAAAAGCCGGTCCGATACCCCAGGTTGTCGCAAAGATGGCCACGGCACGCCCTTTTTCGCTTTTCGGAAACCAGTTGCCGATGGTGCGAAGAATTGAGGGGTAATGCAGCCCTTCACCCACTCCGAGGAGAATCCGGATGATTATAAATTGATAAAATAGCCGCATCAGGCCGGTACAGAAGGTAACGATGGAAAAAATGCTGATGGCAAGTTTCATCATGAATGTTGGACGGAACCGGTCGGAAGTCCAACCCAGACATATCAACGTCATGGAATAGGCGAGGAAAAAGACAGAGGCCGCCTGGGCAATCTGAATATGGGTAAAATGAAGGTCTTCCCGTATGATCGGGAGAAAGACTAAAACGCTTACGCGATCCATGTAGTTTACTACGTAACTAATCCATATCGCGCCTAAAACCATCCACCTGACTCTCGATTGCATACTCTCGTTCATCATTATCGCTCCTTCCGACGGGGCACTTACGGGCCATTAGAAACCTGCTCCCTGAACCATTTATTCGCTTCGGACCTCCTTGACGAAAACCGCTTCTGCTAAACGCTGTCTACTGTTGCCTCCCATCCCCTCGATCGAAGGTTTCGCTCACTTTCAACCACTTCGCCATTTCCACAACTTCCTCGTACTCTCCATAGGTCGACAGGTCCGAGGCCGCTCCCTCGACCGAACCCGTATCCCTTAGGTGATTTACGGCCCGTTGAACTGCTTTCATGGCTGCAAAAAGCGGCAGGCACCAAGTAGAGCACCATCTTGACGCCTGCTTTCTTCCACTGGTCAAGCGTGATATCAGGCTGCAACGCGAAATGAGCCGGGGCGGAAGCACAGACCACCATGGGTGCTTTAACTTCTCTTACAATCCGGACATAATCCTCATAGCTGTTAAAATCTCCGACCATGCCCATGTCTGCCCCGTTCTCCACGTAGAGGTTCAGCCTTCTGATCGCTTCGCCAACACCGCCCGAGATCCTGGAATCCGTTCCGGCGATGATGACGAATTCGCCGTTGATGCGCGAATCCACAGCGGCCCTTATCCTGCTCGCGAATTGCTCTGCGGCTATCACCTGTTTGCCTGCGAGCGCCGCATCGTTTGGGGAAAATCTAGTCTTCCATGTGTATTCCGCTCACCCCGGCCGCATCGAACATCCGTACAGTTCGACTCATATTCAACGCGCCGCCCAAACCCGTATCGGCATCGCAAACTACGGGAACTTTCACCGCGCAGACTACGTTTCCGGCTTTCCTTGCGATTTCTGACGCCGTCGTCATCCCGAGATCGGGGTAGCCCAAATCGCCGGCTTCATTTCCCAAACCGGTTATGTAAGCGATAGGAAAGCCCGACCGTTCGATGATTTGCGCCGATACGACGTCATATGCGCCGGGTGAGACTATCATTTTTTCCGACTTGATCAAATCTCTGAGGGCTCATTTTCCTTGCTTCTTTTAAACTTTTGGATTTTGA
>JBELAB010000083.1:0-8981 GCA_049509275.1 Syntrophobacteraceae bacterium
CAAAATAAACAATAAATCAATACAAGAAAAAAATAAAATCACAAAAATAACAATTACATATTACACGCAAATAAGCGTGGATCGTGATGAAGTGATTTTGTAAGGCTCATTGGGGCTGGATTGAGTGCCGCGATGGCTGGCATTGGCTGAAAAAGGGAAACTCCATACGACTCTCCTACATGGCGTTATCAGGAGCGTCTTTCAAAAGAACACCAAAATAAGATCATATGTGTACGCGGTAACCTGAGGATTCGGACCGCATCACGTGCCTAGGGGGTAAAAGGGTAAAAGGGTGAGTGGGTGAATGGGGTTTCTACGAGGCGCCCGGTGAACTTCTAACTTGATTCTTAGACTCCGCACAGTGGACGGTTCCCGTATTTCGCGAAGCTCGACGCTCAGAGGCGTCGCAAGCGATTTGTCATCTTTACGCTTGGTGTTGAATATAGATCTGTTTTGGGAGTGAGGCATTGAGCCTTGGGCCGCAGAAACCAGCGTGATACCTCCTGGAAATGCCCGATGTCGCCTGCTTAGAGCTTTTGAGGCCATTTCATCGCCGCATGCAACACCCTTAAAATTATGACCGCCTTTCCATTCTCGACATAAGGGAAAATATATGAGGACCACTTAACTTGCATTCGCACCCCACTTGCGGAATCTGGCTATGACTTCCTCATGGTTAGCTACTTCTCCCTTCTCAACCTCTGCCAAGGCATCGTTGACCTCCTGGACAAACCATTCTTCATACTCAAGGAACCGGTCTATCGCCTTGTTGATTACCCAGGACCTCGAACGGCTCAAAACCTTTGCCAAGCCGTCCACGCGATCAAGCATTTTATCGTCCAGCCGAACCGTTGTTGTTTTCATGAACAGCACCTCCAGATTTTGTATTCGTAAAGAACACACATGAATATATCAAAAGTAAATCGGGTATTTTTTAAATCACAGTGCTGAAAAATATCACGATAAACATCGTCACAGGATAATAACTGGCCCGGTTGAACAGCGCCGAAGCAAGGCCGGCGGTCCTCACGGCGTAGAGCCGCCATGCGGGCAGGAGCAGAAGAAATATACCGGCCGGAATCGCCGCGGCAAAATAGAGGGTGCTCAGCCGGGCGGGTGTCAGCCAGAAAAGAGCGATGCTTATTAGGACAGAGATCGTCAGGGAGCTAAGAATGATCCGGGCCGATCCTTGTGGCCCGAACTTGACCGGAATGGTTTCAGCCCCCATTCGCATGTCTTCCTGCATGTCGCTCCAATCGTTTGGAACGTTCTGCCCCCCGATTTCCCAGAAAAAAAACCACAGAAAAAACCCAATCAAAAAAAGAGGTGAACAATTGGGCGCTACGGCGTAAATAGCCGCCAGCCCGCCGGCGCTCTTAACGCCGCCGCTTATCAGCGCTCTCATCCAGCTAAACCTCAACATCAGGCAGTAAACCGCTTCTGCAACGCATCCAAGTATAAATATGACTGCACAGGCAGGATTAAGAGCCCAGGCCCCGAGCAGGGCAATCGTGCCCCATCCGGCTGTCCACAAAATCCCGTCCCTCAGGCTGAGCAGGCCCTGTGCCATTGGGTGGCGGGCATAGATGGCGTCCAGGTCCCCGGCTGAACACTTGAGACCGCACTCGCGGATTTTGCGCCGATCTGTTCTGAAGTCAACGACATCGTTCAGGGCGTACACGGCTGTGTAGCCGGAAAGGGCAGTCACAAAGCCGAGGATGATCACATGAATCGGCGGAATCGAGCCGAGCCAGAGAAGGGCCGCAAGCGCCGGGGTAGCCATATCGAGCAGCCCGTGCGGCGTGCGCGACAATGCCATGAAGAATTTCATTCTGGGCGGGAGCGAAATCGTCGAGGTACTCAATCCCATTTAAGTCTCATTGATTTTCATCACGTTCTATTCCGGTCGCCATATTCTGCTTCCTGCCTGCAAGGCGTGGCGGCAATTCCACCACCCAGGCGCCAATCGGACCTTACCCGCCTATTACTATAGTCTTTATATTTACGAACTCCTTTAGCCCGAAATGAGAAAGCTCCCTGCCGAATCCCGATTTCTTAACGCCCCCGAAGGGAAGGCGCGGGTCGGACTTTACGATACCGTTTATCGCGATAAATCCGCAAGCAATTTCCCTGGCGAGTCTCTCAGCCTTCGAGGTGTCCCTGGTCCAGATCGCAGCACCAAGGCCGAATTCAGTCGCGTTGGCAATCCGGATCATATCTTGTTCGCTCCGAGCCGTGATCACGGGGGCTATCGGGCCAAAGATCTCCTCCCTTAACACCAGCATCTCCTCACTAAGCTCCGTCAAAACAACCGGCTGGAAGAAATAACCCCGGTTCGGCGGCTTAGGTCCCCGGTAGGCTCTGGCGCCCTTTTTCAAAGCATCATCGAGCTGTTTGCCCAGAGTTTCCACGAATTCCTTTTTGGCAACCGGCCCCAAATCGGTGGACTCATCCATCGGGTCACCAATCCTGAGGCCATTCATCACCTCGACGAATTTTTCTGTGAAGGCCTCGCAGATAGATTCCATCACTATCAGCCGTTTGGCTGCAATGCAGCTTTGACCGGCATTTGCCGTTCTCGACCTGACTGCGGCGCGGGCGGCTTTTTCCAGGTCCGCGTCCTCGAGGACCATAAATGGGTCAGACCCGCCGAGTTCGAGCACGGCTTTTTTCAGGTTTTTTCCCGCCAGCAAACCAACCTGAGATCCGGCGCCCACACTTCCGGTCAGCGAAACCCCGTCGATTCGGTCTTGCTCTATCAGGCGTTGGGCGCCTTGCGGTCCAATCAGAAGCGTCTGGAAAGCGTGCTCTGGAAAACCTGCCTCGCGGAAAATCTTCTCTATCTCGAGCGCCGTTATGGGAACATTGGATGCGTGTTTTAGCAGGCAGACATTGCCGGCCGTAAGGGTCGGCACAGCCCATCGCGCTACCTGCCAGAAAGGAAAATTCCAGGGCATTATTCCAAGGATAACGCCAAGCGGGTCAGACACCACATAGCTTTTTGCAGCTTCAGTTTCAATCACTTCGCTCTTGAGAAACTCTTCTGCGTTTTGGTAATAATAGTCGCAGAGCAGAGCGCATTTTTCAATTTCAGCTGCAGCGTCTTTTATAGGCTTGCCCATTTCAGATGTAATTATGCGGGCGTATTCCCTTTTTTTCTTCCTGAAAATGGAGGCAAGTCCGGCAAGAGGTTTTACCCGATCGGAAACGGGAAGCTTTCTCCATTTTTCAAACGCTTCTTTCCCCTTTAGGGCAGCTTCACTACAGGACTTATCCGGCAGTGTATCGAACTCAGCAGTGACTTCACACGAAAAAGGATTTATCGACATGAGCTTCATGAACTTCCTCCGCAGCAAATCACAATTAACAGAGGAAGTTTACAGGGAAAACAGGCTTATGTGCAACACAGTTATCATTTGCCCTCTCCCGGAAGCTGCTTTTTTATTTCACGCTTCATGAAGTTGATGGATTTGGTAATCGGTATATTTTTGGGACACACGCGCGTGCATTCGAAATAATTTTCGCAAGGCCATACGCTATTCGGTTCGTTGAGCTTATCGAGCCTGCTCGCAAACCGGCCGTCTCGCGAATCGTAGAGATACCTGTAAGCCCAGACCAGGGCAGCCGGGCCGACATAGTCCGGGTTGTCTTTCATAACGGGGCAGGCGCCCGTGCAACAGGCGCATAAAATACAGCGGATCACGTCCTCCGCTTTCTTGTGGTCTTCCGGGCTCTGCAGCCATTCCTTCTCTGGGGGGTCCTTGTCCTGGATCAGATAGGGGCGCATGGAATCGATTCTGGCCAGGAAATCATCCATATCGACTATGAGGTCCCTGCGGACCTCAAAAAAGGGCAGCGGCTCCAGAGTGATTTCCTCAGAGCCGGTGTAATCCTTGACCAGCTTCTGGCATGCCAGCGCGCAGACACCGTTTATTCGCATGCCATCGGAGCCGCACACGCCATGAGCGCAGGACATCCGGAAGCCAAGAGTTCCGTCCTGTTCCCATTTAATCCGGTTGAGGCAGTCCAGAATACGCTCCTCCGGCTTGGCTGCCACTGTATATGTCCTGTAGTAAGCCTCTTTGTCGGACTCGGGATCGAACCTGAATATCTTGAATCGAACGTTCATATCAGTATGCCCTCGGTTTGGGTGGAAAGAGGGTTATCGTAACCGGTTTGTAAGTAATCGACAGGCCGGAGTCCGTCCTTTGGACAAGGGTATGTTTGAGCCAATGTGCGTCATCTCTATCGGGGTAGTCCTCGCGCGAGTGCGCACCCCGGCTTTCGGTCCTGTTCAACGCTGAAGCAACTACTGCTTCAGCCAGGGGTAGCATATTTTGGAGTTCAAGTGCATCTATCAAATCGGTGTTAAAGCGATTTCCCAAGTTGTCGATCGAGATGTTCCGGGCCCTTTGTTCCAGCTCCATGACAGATTCAAGGGCCATTTTCAAACCCTGCTCGTGCCGAAAAACCGAGCAACCGGCCATCATGACTTCCTGGAGAGACTGCCGGATGCCCGCAGACTTTTCACCTGTCCTGTTTTCCTTGATCTGTCTTATCCGGTCCACGGTCTCCCGCTCCGGTGCTGGAGGCGGCTCCATCCAGGATAGCCGGTTCAGATTTTCCATGATATGCAACCCGGCCCTTCTGCCAAAAACGACAAGATCGAGCAGCGAGTTGCAGCCGAGCCGATTTGCCCCGTGAAGCGAGATGCACGAACACTCTCCAGCCGCATAAAGCCCCGGCACTGGGTTATTATTCACATCAACTACTTTGCCGTCGGCATTTACCGCGATTCCTCCCATCATGTAGTGGCAAGTGGGATGAATTGGAATCTGGTCAATTGCCGGATTAAGGCCAAGGTAGATTTTTACAAAAGAAGAAATATCCGAAAGCCTTTCGGCCAGTTTTTTTTCACCGAGATGGGTCAGGTCCAGATAGACATAATCCTGTCCATTTATTCCCCTGCCCTCTTGAATCTCGGTAAAAATCGCGCGGCTAACCATGTCCCTTGGGGCCAGATCCTTTATATTGGGAGCGTACCTTTCCATGAACCGCTCTCCCTCGCCATTGCGCAGAATCCCGCCCTCACCTCTTGCCGCCTCAGTTATGAGGACCCCAAGCCCCCATATTCCGGTCGGATGGAACTGGACAAACTCCATGTCCTCCAGCGGAAGTCCCCGCCCGTAGGTGAGAGCAACACCGTCCCCGGTGCTGGCGAAGGCGTTGGAGGTTACCTTGTATATTTTCCCGTATCCGCCTGTTGCAATCAGCACAGCCCTGCCATGGAAGAAGTGCACTTCACCGGTTGCAAGCTCATAGGCAACCAGCCCGGCAACCTGTCCGTTTCGAATGACGAGATCGAGCACGTGAAACTCCGGGTATATCTTGATGCCCTTCTTTACCGCATCAAAATATAGCGTATCCATCATGACCCGCCCGGAGCGGTCAGCGGCGTAGCATATACGCTTCACTGGAGCTTCGCCGAAATTCCTGGTGTGCCCTCCAAAGAAACGCTGGGCTATTTTGCCTTCCGGCGTACGGTTGAAAGGAACGCCCATGTGTTCGAGTTCATAAACCGCCCTTATGGCATCTTTGGCGAGAATCTCAGCCACGTCCTGGTCGCTCAAGTAATCTCCGCCTTTGACCGTATCGTACATATGCCATTCCCAGTAATCAGGCTCTTCGTTTTCGAGCGCTGCGGCTATTCCCCCCTGCGCCGCCCCGGAATGCGACCTGGTGGGATATACCTTACTGAGAAGCGCGACATCAGTCTTCCCTGCCACCTCGGCGGCCGCCCTCAACCCGGCAAGTCCTGCCCCGACAATCAGCACATCGTGCTTAAAAACCATGTAGGGTCTCCTCGGACATATTTACGTTCTCGAAAAAATCTATCCCCTCGCCTCTGCCGGTTCATAGGTGCATCCAACAACCCCGCAATAGTGGCCGACATATTCCGCTTCCGGTCTGTACAGCGCGGGCTTATCCTGGGCTTCGGCGAACTTCTCCTCGATAATGTGCGCACACCACCCTGCGATTCGGGAGATAGCAAAGACAGGCGTCATAATGTCAATTGGTATTCCCATCATGGCATAGACGGAGCCGCTGTAGAAATCGACATTGGTCCTGATTCCGGATCTGCCTCGAGCCAAAAATTCCTTGAGTCCTTCCTCTTCGATGCGGGCGAGATATTCATACCAATTTGCGTGGCCGGTTTTTTTGCCCAGACGGCGCGACATCTGTTTGAGTATTTTTGAGCGGGGATCGTCGGTCTTGTAAACAGCATGCCCCATCCCCATTATTATCCGGCCGCTTTCGATCATGTTTTTGACCCAGGCGCCGATCTCATCGACCGATTTAATTTCGGATTCGATCTTGAGCAGCATCTTCATAACCCGCGCATTGGCGCCGCCATGCAGACTCCCCGAAAGAGCGCCCACTCCGGCGGAGACTCCCGCGTACAAATGCGCCTTTGTTGATACGACCTCGCGGCAGGCGAAAGTCGAGGCGTTGAAGGTATGGTCGGCGTGCAGGATCAGGCAGACGTCTAGGTCATGAGCGATCTCCCTGCTCGGTTTCTTCCCGGTGAGCTGCCAAAGGAAATTCCCGGCGTGAGACAGGGCATTGTCCGGCGGAAGCGGCTTCTCCCCGTTTCCGATCCGATGCCACGCGGCGATCACAGCGGGGAAACGGGCTATTAGCCGGACAGCCTTCCTGATATTGGCCTCCCTAGAGTCGTCATAGAGTTCCGGGTCATCGATAGCCAGCATCGGGACGCAAGCCTGGAGCACATCCATCGGATCGGCGTGCCTTGGGAATTTCTCAAGACTCTCCAGAATGAACCCCGGCAAGTCCCGCGACTGCACAACCTGCCTTTCGAACTCCTCAAGTTCGCTCCCCTTCGGCAGGTATCCGTTCAGGAGTAGAAAGGCCGTTTCCATAAATGTTGACTGTTCGGCCAGTTCTTCGATCCTGTAGCCGCGATAGATCAGAACCCCATTTTCGCCGTCGATGTAGCTTATTTTGGTATCGGCCACGGCAACACCTCGGAGACCGATATTCTTGACGTGGACTGTCTCGGTGGCCATTTTCCCCTCCGGATGATTTGTAGTTATATAAAAGGCTCCATTCAGAACCTGGGCGTTCCCGACTCAAAATCTGCCGGTTTTGACCATATTCAATACGCCGCCATCGAGCAGCATGCGGCGCATTCTTTCCGACACACGCAGAAAAACGCGTATTTGCTTGCCATCAATTTCAACCGGCAACTCCAGGGCACCGGTCATGATATGACGTCGAATCTCCCGATATAAGATCGTCGCTCCTGGATTAAGGGCATTGTAGTCATCGGGATTGGCAAACACCAGCGGGAGTATCCCGTAGTTGCAAAGATTGGCCATGTGGATCCTGGCGAAGCTTTTCGCTATTACCGCCCGGACACCAAGATAGCGGGGCGCCAGGGCTGCGTGCTCACGGCTCGACCCTTGGCCGTAGTTTTCTCCGCCGATGAGAGTAACCGCGCCGGCTTCTTTGCATTTTTGCGCAAATTCCGTATCGAGGATCGAAAATACAAACTGGCTTATCGCCGGGATATTCGATCTGAGTGGAAGGACTTTGCTGCCGGCGGGCATGATCGTATCAGTCGATATGTTATCACCGACCACCAGCACCACTTTGGTTTCGAGCGATTCGGGCAGCGGAGCGAGTGTGGGCAGTGGAACGATGTTCGGCCCGCGGACGACTTGAGTTTTCCTGAGCTCTTCACTTGGCCTGATAATCGAAACCTCATCTACGAGGTACTCTTTCGGCTCTTCGATTCCAGGGTATTCCATTTCCCGGCCCAGGTCCCTCGGATCTGTTATGACGCCCTTGAGCGCGGCCGCAGCGCTTGTCTCGGGCGAACACAGATAGACGCGATCATCTTTGGTGCCGGAGCGTCCGGGGAAATTGCGGGGCATAGTCCGAAGGCTGATCTGGCCGGTTCCAGGCGCCTGTCCCATACCTATGCAGCCCAGACACCCGGGTTCGTGTATTCGCGCCCCCGCCCGCAGCAGTAGAAACATCCCTCCCCGGGCTGCGACATTCTCGATTACCTGCCTGCTGCCGGGGTTTACATTAAAAGAGATCCAGGGGGATGCATGTCTGCCCTCGAGAATCCGGGCCACCACCATCAAATCCCTGAAGGAAGAATTTACACTGCTCCCCACGATAACCTGGTCCACTTTCAATCCAGCGACTTCACGCACCGGGACCACATTCCCCGGCGAGTGCGGCTTGGCTATGAGAGGTTCGATTTTGGAGAGCTCAATTTCATCATATTCGTCGTATTCCGCCGATGGGTCAGCGCAGAGTTCGACCCAGGCATCTCCCCTCCCCTGGGCCTCAAGATACGCTCGAGTGTTTCCATCCGATGGGAAAATCGAAGTAGTCGCTCCCAGTTCAGTCCCCATATTGCCAATCGTTTCCCGGTCGGTTGCGGACAAGCTTGCGACTCCAGGGCCGTAATATTCGACTATCTTCCCGATACAGCCTTTAACGTCATAGCGCCGAAGCATCTCGAGAATAACGTCTTTGGCGCTGACCCATTCCGGGAGTTTTCCGGTGAGTTCAACCCCAAGGACTCTTGGACAGGGAAGATGATAAGGGTGTCCGGCCATGGCCAGGGCAACGTCCAGTCCACCGGCGCCTATCCCAAGCACCGAGACGCCGGCAGCCCCCGGAGTATGGCTGTCGGATCCCAGCAGAGTCCGCCCTGGAATTCCAAACCTTTCCATATGAACCTGGTGGGAAACGCCGTTGCCTGCAGGGCTGAAATGAATTCCATACCTGGCGGAAGCGCTCTGAAGATATATGTGGTCGTCGGCATTCTTGCTGTCTGTCTGGATGATGTTGTGATCAACGTATTGAACGGCAAGTTCCGCACTTATGCCGTCCATCCCCAGGGCCTCGAACTCCAGCATGGCGATGGTTCCTGTGGCATC
>JBELAB010000084.1:0-8977 GCA_049509275.1 Syntrophobacteraceae bacterium
GACGATTCCCTGCAACATGTCATAACTTTGTTGACAACGGGCCGGCACCCTGTAGCCCTTGCAGCATCGAATAGCACCGCGCCTGTGGGGTGTGGGGGAGCGAAGCTCGGTAGTCTTATGTGTGCCCACCAAGGTGGGCAACGCTCCGCTTTTGCCCACCCTTGTATTATGCGAAATAAATAATGCTAGCGTGTCTTGCGCAGTTGCTCGGTCTTTACTCGTTCGTAATCTTCTCTTGCCTTTTGGTCTTTAAAATCCATTTTGAGTATGGCTTCGAGTTTCTTGGACGCCTCGGCATAATTGCCGGACTCCTCGTAAAGGTATGCTGCCAGCCTGAAGTATTTTTTCTCCTTTGGCTGGAGCCGAATCAAGTGTTCGAGTTCATGCAGGGCCGACTTCTTGTCTCCAAGTTTGGTTGCCGCCTGAAGAAGATATTTGTGCACGCTGCTGGAATCCGGGTTCTGCTCGGCTACCCCGTGGAAGTATGCCTGCATGCCTTTGTAGTCCTTCCTGTCTTCATAATATTTGTACACCGAGTCCATATTTGCAGGATTTTGGGGATCGAGCTTCACAAGTTCCTGGCGGACCTGGATCTCGCCTTTATCGTTTCTGAGCTTTTGAAAGATAATGAGAAGCTGTTTCCTGGATTCAACATCGCGGGGATCCATGGATGCAATTGTCTGCAAATGTGCCTGCGCCCTGTCATACTTTTTCTCATCTATGTAAAGCATTGCGGCATTGAACAGATATTTGCGGTTGTTGGGTTCGATTTGGAGAAGTTTTTCGTAGTTCGCGATTTGTCCGGGCTTATCGTTCAGTTTCTCAAGGATGGGGATAAGGCTGATAAAGGCTTCCTTGTTGTGAGGGTTTTTCTGGACCATTGATTCGTAAATGGCTTTGGCCTTGGCGTGATTTCCTTTCTTTTCGTAGAGATCGGCAAGCAGGGCCCAAGTCTTCGCATCATTTGAATTCTTGCCAAGGTATTTCTCAAATTCTGCGACAGCCTCATCCGTTTTGCCCTCCCGCAGCAGTGTGACCGCCAGATTATACTGTACGTTGGAGTCCATTACCCCCGCCTTCTCGGCCCTCTGCCATGCTGAAGCCGCCTTTTGCCAGTCCTTGCCCTCGCCGGCCAACTGGGCGATTTCGACCATGACCTGGGAAAGAAAAGAACGCGGGATTTCGTGTTCATATTTTTCGAGAAACTTTCCAGCCTGATCGCTCGTCTTTTTTTTCTTCAAATAGGTGAGGAATTCGCTGAAAGTCTGCTGTTCTTCGGTCAGCTTCAGGAGGTCGAGGTAGACGCCGAGCGCCTCATCGGTTTTATTCATTACCTGATAGAGGAGAAGAAGCTTTTCGGAGACATTCCTGGATTTTCCCGATTTGTCTATTTCCTCGTAGAGTCGCGCCGCGTCCTGATAGCGCTTGATGTCAAAATAGAGCCCGGCAAGTTGCGCCTTAAGCAATATGTTGGAGCCGTTGTCGCGTAGCGCCTTTTCCAGGTAGGCGATTCTTTTGTCGATATCGGCGCTGGTGTTTGCTCTGTGGAGCCAATCTTTGTAATCGAGCTGGACAAGGAGCGAGACCTTGCCGATGGGCCGGTTCCAGAGCAATACCCTTAGCTCGACAAGTTTTGGGGTTTCGAAGGATTCCTGTGGGAAGAGGTCTTTTATAATCACGCCGGGTTTCTTGCTGATGGGTTTGACATCCACATCCGAAGAGACCACCCGGGTTCCCCATGAGAGCCAGCCGTCGGTTCTGATACGGACGAGCTGGAGAGAATCCCTTGGATTCACAATAACCTGGGAGTCGGGAAGCAGGAGCAGCTCCTGTCCGTTGTGCTGAAAATGAAGAGCTATGAGTTTGGTTGGAAAGATCGTGAGTGAGTAAACGCCGCGGTCCATGGTCATGAAAAAAGCGAAAGCGGCGCCTAACGCGAAGACAAGGGCAAAAATGACAATGATCAGGAAGCGGCGCGATGATCGTCGTTTTTTTTCTTTTCCGCCTCCACCGTGGTGGAAGGTACCGGGATATCCATAAGGATAACCGCGCTTTGAATTCATCTCCGGCATCACTCCCTGTTGAGACCGGCTTCCTCGTAGATTTTCCGGATTTCGTCAAGTCTGAGCAGCCGGTGCCGGCCCGGACTTAACGTGCCAAGGCGCACCGGCCCGTACGCAATGCGCCGTATCTTCAAGACCGGGTGTCCGACCGCCAGGCCCATGCGCTTGATCTGGCGGTTCCAACCCTGGTGCAAAATAATCCTCAACCAGGCGGCATTCGGCAGTTCCCGAATGATTTCAACTTCGGCCGGGGCCGTTACGCCCTCTTCGATTCGGACACCGGACCGGAGTTGTTCTATCGCGTTTTTGTCAGGATGTCCCTTTATTTTTACATCATATACCTTAGATATTCCATACCGTGGGTGGAGGAGGCGGTTGGCAAGCTCTCCATCATTGGTGAGCAGAAGAAGTCCTTCTGCGTCGTAGTCGAGCCTGCCCACGGGAAAAATCCGTACTCCAAAATCGGGGAAAAAATCCAGGACAGTCCTGCGGTCCCGGGGATCGGACGCGGTGGTTACGCAGCCTCGGGGCTTATAGAAGGCGAGAACAATCCTCTGTGTCCGCAGAGTAACCGGCTTGCCGTCCAGGAGAACGCGGTCTTTCAGAGGATCGACGCTGACACCGAGTTGGGCCTTCACGCCGTTTACTTCCACCCGCCCCTGCCTGATCAGTTCTTCGGCGGCGCGCCTCGATGCTACTCCAGCCTGTGCGAGAAATTTTTGAAGCCGCATTAAACCCAACGAATTCCTCACTCAGGCTAAGCCCCTCGATCTTAGATGCCTATGGCCCGGCGGACCAGTTCCATAGTGATAATCGCTTCGCGCCTTGCTCTGGCGGCGCCATCGGCTATGATTTCCTTAACCGTATCGATTTCGCCCTCCAGCTTAAGGCGCCTTTCGCGTATAGGCGCAAGCCTGGCGATGACATTGCGAATGAGAATCTTCTTGCACTCAACGCAGCCGATGCCGGCCGTGCGGCATCCATCGGCAATTTGCTCGACTTCGGCAGGGGAAGAATAGAGCTTGTGATACGCGAAAACAGGGGAAATCTCCGGGTCGCCCGGGTCATTGCGCCTGACCCTCTGGGGATCGGTCATCATTTTCGATATCTTTTCCGATATATCTTTTTCTGATTCCGTGATGAATATGCAATTTCCGTAGCTCTTGCTCATCTTCCTTCCGTCGAGGCCCGGGAGCACCGGGGAATCGGTCAGCAGCCCGTCGGGAATTGGGAATATGTCCCTTTTGTACATGAAATTGAACCTGCGGGCGATTTCCCTGGTCAGCTCAATGTGAGGAAGCTGGTCTTTGCCGACGGGAACTCCGTTTGCGCGGTATATGATGATGTCGGCAGCCTGAAGCACCGGGTAGCCCAGAAAGCCAAAGGTAGCGAGGTCTTTGCTATCGAGTTGCTGCTGTTGTTCCTTATAGGTGGGATTGCGCTCGAGCCAGGGCAGGGGTGTTATCATCCCGAGCAGAAGATAGAGTTCCGCATGCTCTTTTATGTCCGACTGGATGAACATCGTGCAGAGTTTCGGGTCAAGCCCGGCGCTTAACCAATCCAGGAACATATCCCAGGTGTTTTCGCGGATTGCTTCCGGAGAGGCGTAGTCGGTGGTGAGAGCGTGCCAGTCGGCAACAAAAAAATAACAATCGTACTGATTCTGAAGCTGAACCCAGTTCTCCAGGGCGCCGTGAAGATTGCCCAGATGAAGACGCCCGGTTGGGCGCATGCCGCTTAGTATTCTTTGCCTTTCCGCCATAACGGGCCATGTCTCCTTTGATCGAATGAATCGGCAAATCTGTTAGCGGGTGAGCAGGTCAGGGGGAAAAACCCTGATTAACCAACGCCTGCCTATCCCGCTGCGTGCCTCAATGCATGGTTCACCTGCGCTTTTACATCAAGATTCGCCAGAATATGTATATAATCGGACTCACCACATAACTCCATATTCCCGAAGCAATCAACAGCAGCACAATGAGCATTCCGTATCTTTCCATCCGCTCCATGGACATTGCGATATGCACGGGGGCCAGTCCCGCAACGATCCTGCCGCCATCGAGCGGAAGAATCGGAAGAAGATTTATTACCATCAGCACCAGATTGAACAGGACTGAGTAATTCGCCATGATGTGAATCGGCGTGATTATCCTGTCGGATATGCCCACAGGGCCGGTGGCGCCGCCAAATGTCAGATGAAAAACAATTGAACTCAAAACCGCAAGCAGAAAATTGCTAAGGGGACCGCAGAGCGCAACCAGCGCCATGTCCCTGCGGCCGCCCCGTAAATTTGCAAAATTGACAGGCACGGGTTTGGCCCAGCCGAAAAGAAAGTGCGAACCGGAGAGCAGCAGAATTCCCGGAACGATGATCGTGCCTATGGGGTCTATATGCGAAATCGGATTAAGGGTGATTCGCCCCAGTATCCTGGCGGTAGGGTCCCCCAGTTTCTCGGCAACCCAGCCATGAGAAACTTCGTGGACAATAATGGCAAACAGCAGCGGTACTATGGAAAGGACAATTTTCGTAACGTCATGCATGGAAACTCCGGACCCCCTCGTTTGGTTGGCGCTCAGAGCGCGGGTATATCAGTATTTATTTTTTTCCTCCAGCCCAATTCGAAATTCTTTGGGGGTCCCGATGATGAAAACGCCGCTTCGGTTCAGGAAAAGTTCTTCCAATCAGCCGATCCAGCCTGTTCGCCGAAGAATTCCGGCCGCATTGACACCAGGAAACGAAACTCCTCGGAACGATTGCTGACTTTCTTATTGATCCTGGCATCCAGAAGCTCATCGAGCAACTGGCGGTAGATTGGGCCGGGGGGAATTCCCATCGCTTTCAGATCTTTTCCCTTAAGTTCGGTCTGCGTGTTTCTGTACCGCTGAAAATATTGACTGACTGCCTTTCGCATGGATTCCTTATCGGCTTTGCCCATCAGGAAAAGCAGTTCCTCGGGCCTGAACGGTAAAAGGGCGCGGTAAACTTCACTGGGCTTTCGGCTGGACACATCCGGGGAAAAGGATTTAAGGAGCTTTCCGACGTTTTCAAGCGTCCAGAGCAGCCGGTCACGCTGGCTTGCCGTTAAAAAAAGCCTGCCGCACGCGGCTTCCACATCCTGCATGGGAAGGTTTGAGAAAAGCCCCAGCAGATAGACCCACCAACGCTCCAGCGGTTCATCCAAAAAACTCAGCCGGTACCAGGAAATGACCTCCCGGAGCCTGCCGAAAAGCCCCTCCATTTTCCTGTCGAAGTTGATTGCGCCGGCCAAAACAGGCATCACGCCGAATTCAGCCATTCTGCGAAGTGCGGCAACGGGGTCATCCTCTTCGAGAATGAGCTTGATCTCGTGAAAAAAACGACGGCCCCCCAGTTTTTGAATCAGGTCCATATGCACGGCGTTTCGAATCAGTGACGCCGTCTGTTTTCCAATCCTGAAGCCGAACCGCTGTTCAAAACGAATGGCCCGCAGAATACGTGTGGGATCTTCTATAAAACTCAGGTTGTGCAGGACCCTGATTATTTTCTCTTTTATATCCCGCTGACCGCTGAAAAAATCGATCAGTTGGCCGAACTCGTCAGGGTTAAGCGCAAGGGCCAGAGTGTTTATCGTAAAATCCCTCCGGTAGAGGTCCATCTTGAGAGAGCTGAACTCGACAATCGGCAGGGCGGCCGGGTGCTGATAATACTCGAACCTTGCCGAAGCTATATCCACGGTCTGTCCGTCGGGAAAAACAAGCATGGCGGTGTTGAATTTTTTGTGCAGCTTGGCCTTTATCGCCTGCCGCTCGGCAAAAGCCCTGGCAAATTCAATGGCATCCCCCTCCAAAACGATGTCTATGTCGAAGTTGGCGTGGTGGAGGAGCAGGTCGCGCACGAAGCCGCCCACCGCATATGCCCGGAACCCCAGGCTTTCGGCCAGCACACCGAATTCCCTGAGCATTTGAATGATGTTTTTCGGAAGCTGTTCCGTGAGAACGGACTGGATGTTTTTTCGCTTCGGCCAGTGTGCGAGAGAACTCTCATCATAGAGCCCCCCGCCGTCGTTATGTTCGTCCAGCATGAAATCGAGCAGGTCGCGGCGAGTGATCACCCCCAGCACTTTGCCTTTTTCGACGACGGGCAGAATGCGCTGATGCCGTTCAACCAGATGGGTCTGGATTTCAAGAAGGCTGGCGTTCGGCTCCACGGAAGCGACGTCCGTATTCATGAACTCCGCCACGGTCTGTTGGGTGAGGCCGTGGAAAAGCGCTTTTTCAAGCACCTGGCGCGTGATCAGCCCGGTGAGCACCCCGTGGTCGAGTACAGGCATGGCGTTTATGTTGTAGCGCACCATCGTGCGTTCTGCTTCCCCGATTTCCACGCCGGGTTCTGTATTGACCGCCGGGCTCGACATGAGGGTTTCGGCCGTGGGATAAGGATGAATGTGGTCCCGAAGGATCTCGAGCAGCTTTGCTTCCGCCTGAACCAGGGTGAGGTCCTTAATACTGGCGGAAGCAGCGGTTGCGTGCCCCCCGCCTCCGAACAGCGAAGCGATCGCGCCAACGTTCACCTCCGGGATACGGCTTCTGGCAACGAGGTAGACACGGTCATCCATGCGGGCCAGAACGAATACCACGTCCAGGTTCTCGATATCGCGCAGTTTATGAACCAGCACGGCAAAATCGCCAATGTATCTGTCGACGGAAATCGTGGTGAGACACACCTGCACCCCGTGGAAATTATAATTCTTTGCGGAAAGAATCAGTTCATTGAGCAGGTTGATCTGTTCGGCCGTAAGTTCCTGAGTAACGATGTCCGAGACCACGTTCAAATCGGCCCCGCACCTGAGCAGAAAAGCTGCGGCTTCAAAGTCTTCCGGCGTCGTGTTGTTGAATGTGAACGATCCAGTGTCCTCGAACAGACCCAGGCTCATGACGGTGGCCTCCTCGGCCGTAACCTCCATGCCTCGCTCCATAAACAACTGGGAGAAAAGAGTCACCGTGGAACCAAAGTTCTTCACAATGGACACATTTGCCCTGACATCATCCTCAGCGTCGGGATGATGATCGTAGACGTGCACCTCAAGGCCCGGTTTGTTCAAGATATCGACAAACTTGCCAATTCGGGAAGACTGCCTCGTGTCGACAAGGATGAGCCGTGTAACCTTTTCAAGGTCGATGTCGCGAAGCCGTTTGAAACCGTAAATGTAGACGGTCGATTTTATGAAGTACTGGCGCAGCGTGCGTTCCTGCGAACCGGGAAAGACCAGCAGGGCGCCGGGATAGAGCTTCTTGGCCGCAATCATCGATCCCATTGCGTCGAAGTCTGCGTTTATATGGGTAGTGATGACTTCCATCCGGAGTAGTTCCGCCTCTAATGTATGAGCAACGGCATAAATAGCCTTTATTGTATCATTCGCCTGCCCGACGGTGGTTACGTCTATCGCTCGCGATGGGCCGGCAGGCGAGACGCCTCTCAGGGCCGGGGGTGGTATTTCCTGTGTATTTCTTTTAGCCGCTCTCTGGCGACGTGAGTGTATATCTGAGTCGTAGCGATATCCGCATGCCCGAGCATTACCTGGAGCGAGCGCAGATCGGCCCCGTTTTCCAGAAGGTGCGTCGCAAACGAATGCCTTAGCATGTGCGGGGTGATGTTTATGGTAATGCCCGCTTTTCGGGCCCTGGTCTTGATTATCTTCCAGATGCCCTGCCTCGATATGCTCTCGCCCCGGGTGTTGATAAAAACCTGGGGGATAAAACCCTTCTTCAATAATTTAAGACGTCCATCCTCCAGATAGGTCTTGAGGCACTCGGCGGCAAGCTCACCCATGGGCACAACGCGCTCTTTTTCGCCCTTTCCCCGCACCGTCAGATAACCCGGCTGCAGGACGACCTGCCCCAACTGCAACCCGGCCAGCTCGCTCACCCTGAGGCCGCAGGCGTAGAGCAGCTCGAACATGGCCCTGTCCCTCTGCCCAAGTAGTTTTGCCGAATCCGGCTGCGTCAGCAAAGTCTCGACTTGGGCCGCAGTAAGCGCCTTGGGCAACTGCGGACCCAGTTTCGGGAAATGAACCAATAAAGCAGGATTGCCCTCAATCAGGCCCCCTTTCTCCAAGAACCTGAAAAATGTCCGTAAGGCGGCCAGTTTTCGAGCGCGTGAACGCGGCGAAAATAAGGGCCCCAACTGCTGAATATAGCTGCTCATGGTGCCGTGGGAAACTTCTCGCCAAAGGGAAATGCCCGATTCTCTTAAATAATTTTGAAAATGCGTGAGATCGCTGGAATACGCGGCGATGGTGTTCACGCTCAGTCCGCGTTCGACCGCCAGGTTGTTTATAAAAAGATCGATTTGGCTATCCATTTGCGCCCTCGGGCTTGGGAACCGGGACCGCCAGCCAGGATCTCCACGCTCCGCGAGGCGGGTGGCCGCAGAGGCTTCGGCGGGCTAGGTCACCGATCTCGACAGTCCGCCCATCCACCTGTGAGGCGGCGCTGCTTCCAGATATAGCCGGTGAAAGGAATGAACAGATTATGACCAGATTATCCCTCCTTTCCGAATCGGAAACTGCCAGCCTCTTATAAGGTGAAATTCTCCGACGTTCATCCGGAGTTTCCGGATGGAGACAAGGTTAATCGATTCCTGAGCGCCCTCCCCGGAAAACAATCCCCTTGACGCAGCCCGCACGGGCAAGTTCTGGAAATACTTTCAGGTCTGGAAATACTTTCAGACCTGGAAATACTTTCAGACCTGGAAATACTTTCAGGTCTGGAAATACTTTCAACTCCAGTGCAAGTAAAGAGAAAACTTGAGCAGCGGCAGGTGGGTGGGAGGCCGTCCTGGACCAGGTTGCGTGCAAAAAAGTATCAAGGGATGTTTTTCAAAAACGTGGGGAGCTGCGTCCCATAAGCGCTAACTTAATGACTGAGGTCTTTCAC